>WFSA01000052.1 GCA_015486215.1 Anaerolineae bacterium
GTGGGTAGATATTGTCCCATCATAAATTTATGATATTCGGGATCGGAATTGTTTTTTACTTCGTATGTGACCAGTAGCTTAACGGCTGGAAATTTTCCTTCTCTCATTTATGCTCCTGCAACGATCTAGTACACGCTGGCGGAAGTCCTTGTATGTTATTTGTTGCGGGAATCGGAATTCCCGCAACGCTCCACCAGATAGGTATCGGGAATTCCGATTCCCGATACAGGCAGCGTATATCATCTAAGAACTTCCGCCAAGCTATACTAGTAGTCTGACCGACAACTTTTGACGGATACTGTATAGCGCGATTTTTCAAACTACGTGGACAATTTGAAAAATTGTCCTACAAAAAACCCGTCAATATAACATTGTCACTATCTTCTCAGTATTCTGGGGAAACTTGACAAATTTTCCTAATGATACTCGTGTAAAATAAAGTACTGATGAAATTTGTCAAGTCTTGTCCACGATTTATTGAGAAGATACCATTGTCACTATACTAGATCGTTGCAGGAGCATAAATGAGAGAAGGAAAATTTCCAGCCGTTAAGCTACTGGTCACATACGAAGTAAAAAACAATTCCGATCCCGAATATCATAAATTTATGATGGGACAATATCTACCCACACTACAATCGCTTGGCTTACAGATGAGCGAAGCGTGGTACACTGCTTACGGTGATGCTCCTAGTCGGATGATGGGTTTTGTCAGCCCCGATCAAGATATGATGGATGAGATGCTGGATAGTGAGGCATGGTATGAACTAACAGAAACACTTCAAGGATTTGTCGAAGAGTTTGAATATAAGATAATTCCATATCGGCAAGGGTTTCAACTATAGGCAATCACCCCCCATCAATTTGCTATTTTTGCAAAGACAGCAGGCAATTTCTTTCGTAACTGCTTAGGCGTAACATAAGATTGTTTCAATTTCTTAGGAATGACAACTTTGGTAGTTAAATAAATCCTCGTTCCTTAGCCGTATAAATCATTTACCCAGGGAGAAATTGAAGCAGTCTCCAGAGGGCGTTAGTAGTTACTTTCTTCCAGCTATTTCTGGATTTTGACTCATCCAAGTCTAAAATGGAGAAATGAGACCTAAGCAACTACAATAAATATATACTTATTCTTCTAAAATAGCCTTAAGAAATGAATAATGCTATGATTTACATCTCTGTTTTTTTGTATTACAAACACAAATAAGGCGGCAAAAGTGACATCAGCAAAAAATATTACATCAACTGTTCTTGATGGTAGGAATTTACAACTACTATTAGAAATTGGAACACTCCTTAGTTCTACTCACCGCTTGCATGATTTGCTCGCTTTGGTGATGGATGCAGCAACAACATTAACTCATACGGAATTTGCATCACTCTTGCTGGTGAACCAGCGTACAGGTTTGTTATATTTCACTGCATCTACACATGATGTTGATCTCGAATCGTTTGAAGTGCCGATGGAGGGGAGTATTGCTGGCTGGGTGGTACAAAATGGAGAGTCTGTCATCATAGATGATGCCCAATCGGATGATCGATTCTACTCTTCTGTAGATGAAGAGTTGAATAATGTGACTCATTCGATGATCGCTGTGCCGCTCACTAATCGGACGGGGGTTATTGGTACGCTTGAGGTATTAAATAAGTTGGATGGCAGTTCGTACACGGAGCGGGAGGTTTCTTTACTGGAAACATTAGCTTCGCAAGCTGCGGTTGCTATTACGAATGCATACTTGTTTGATCAATCCGATCTATTAGCACAGGTAATGCACGAGATTAAAACGCCATTGATGGCGTTGACTTCGGCCAGTGAATTGTTATCCCGCCCTGAGCTGCCGAAGGCACAGCAAACGGCCGTTATCGGCATGATTCAGCGTGAAACAAAGCGACTTTCTCGCATGACCAAAGATTTCCTCGATTTGGCGCGACTAGAATCTGGACGGGACACGGTACGATCTGAACCACTTTGCATACGTGACATCATGGATGATGTGTACCATATTACTCAATCACAGGCGGCCAAACGTGGTATTAGCATTATTATCAATATGGGGGATGGCTTACGCGATGGCTATATTATTGGGGATTCTGATAAGATCAAGCAGGTGATATTAAATTTAGTCAGTAATGCGATCAAATATAATCGTGAAAATGGCACTGTAACTCTTTCTACAAAAAGAGAGCAAGGATGGGTACATATTTGTGTGACTGATACGGGTATGGGTATTAACGATGAAGATGTGAAACATCTTTTTGAGCGTTTTTATCGTATTCCGGGCAGCGGTGCGGAAGGCACAGGGTTGGGTTTATCTATTGCCCAACAAATTATAGACGCGCATAACGGCCGTATTAAGGTTGACAGCACTGTTGGCAAAGGCACGGTCTTCACGATCTATCTTCCTATCATCAGAAAATAGTTACCCCACCCCAATTATTATGTAAATAAAAAGCCAGCCTGTAAAAAGATTAGCTTTTTTATGATAGGGAGAGTGACGGCAGAATATGGACAAGACTTGACAAATTTCATCAGCACTCTATTTTACACGAGTATCATTAGGAAAATTTGTCAAGTCTCCGCAGAATTATGAAAACATCAATTCATACCCTAATAAAACAACATAGTTTCATTTTTTTTGTCCTGTTAGCTGTGCTGATTAGTTGGTTGCCTTGGTATAGTACAGGCAGTGGATTTATGGTCTTCGGGCCATCCATCGCTGGTGTTATCACCATCGCACTGACCACAGGCAAAGAAGGGATGCGCGACTTAACCCAGCGTGCCTTGCGCTGGCGTGTTGGTTTGCGCTGGTGGGCAGCAGCCTTATTTGCTACCAGCTTCATCTTGCTCGTCTCCATCGCTGTCAACACCTTCTTGCTGGGTGGAGAGATGCCAACATTTATATTCCTGCGGCAAGAGTGGCAACTAATACCCGTCGTTTTTCTTATGACTATACTGGGCGGCCCATTAGGCGAGGAGTTTGGCTGGCGCGGTTTTGCGTTGCCCGTGCTGCAAAAAAGATGGGGCGCGGCAATGGCCAGTATCATCATCGGCACAGTATGGGCATTGTGGCATCTGCCCCTCTTTTTCCAACCAGATTCCATCCACGCCCAGATTGGCCTGCCGTTGCTGCCCGTCTATCTGATTGGAGAAATTGTCTTGGCGACGATTATGACGTGGATTTATAACAATACGTCTGAAAGCGTACTGGTCGGCGGTATCATTTTGCATAATGCCGATAATTTTTGGGCGACAGCACTGCTCACCAACGATACCGTTGCAACAACAGGAAACGAACTGTCTCAACTGAATATGCAACTTTATATTGTTTCCACAGTTGTAGGTGTACTGACTGTACTCGCGTTGGTGATAGCGACAAAATGGCAACTCGGTTTTGTAAATAATGAATCAGGGATAATGAAAGATTAACGGCCGTTTTCTATTCATTTCATCGTATCTTCTCAATATTCTGGGGAGACTTGACAAATTTTCCTAATGATACTCGTGTAAAATAAAGTGCTGATGAAATTTGTCAAGTCTTGTCCACGATTTATTGAGAAGACACACTGTGCCATCTGTTTATTTCTTTCGTCTGTTGTAGTCACCCCGAAGTATTGAGAAGTTACTCGGAATACTACAGAGGGAAATCATAGGGGTGTCCCTTGTGTCCGCCCTTCATCATTTCACATAAAATGAACCATACCTAGAAAAGAATGATCCGCAGATTTCACAGATTGACGCAGACAAAAACATTCAATCTGCGCTAATCTGCGGACAATGCTGATACGGTATTATTTACTGATCACTTCCCCTATTACAGCGAGAAGCTTGTGGCACTCCTCTTCAGGAAGCCAGCCCATGTTGGCAACTTGAAACATATTTCTCTCGTGGAAGGGGCCTTTGCCCGGATACAGAACATACCCTCTCTCTTCCATATCATCTATAAAGCCGACCACATCCACACCTTCGGGAAGGAAAACTGACGTGACAGTGTTGGAACTCGTCTCCTCGCTCAACAACAGTTTCAGACCCAATTTTTGGAGACCATCACGGATAATCGTGCGGCATGATTGGTAACGAGCAATTCTGTTTTCAATCCCTTCTTCGTGCAACTCTGTCAAAGCGGCATCCAAGCCGATGAAATTAGTCACAGCGGGGGTATTGGGGGTTTGACTGCGCTCTTCTGCCCATTTGATATGGTTTTGCAGATTAAGGTAGATATTACGGCGGGGAACGTCATCCATGCTGGGTACACTGCTTCGCTTGGCGCAGACGAAAGAAATACCAGTGGGGCCAGAGACCGCTTTATTGGCTGAACCGCTAGCTACATCAATGTGATCGCGCACGACGTTGACATCTTCACCGCCAATCGCGCTGACGCAATCTACGAAGTATTTACGGCCGTTTTTCTTAACTACCGCCCCAATCTCACCAACAGGATTACGCATCCCGGTGCTGGTCTCTTGATAGACCATGCACACCCATTGGATATTTTCATTCTCGGCCAACGCTTTATCAATCGCGTCAACATCGGGAGCTTCCCCCCACGTGAACTCTAAGCGGTGGATGGTGTAATTGTAGCAAGAGAGAATGTCATCTAACCGATCGCCAAAAACGCCATTTTTAATCAACAACACCTCATCCGTCTCTTTGATGATAGAGGAGAGGGCAGTCTCATTGGACGCTGTGCCCGAACCAGTGACCATAATCGCCGTGTACTCATCATTCGCATTATAAAGACGAAGAAGGTTAGCGCGATTGCGTTCTAAATAATTTTCAAAAGTTTTCCGACGATGGGGAATGTCGGAATGAGCCATAGATTGTTTTACTTTGTCCGATGTCATTACGGGACCAGGTGTAAAAAGGAATAATTTGTCACTCATGTTTACCTCAATTCTTGCAAACGGCCGTCTCCCATAAATCGTACATGGATTGCACAGATACACACAGCTAAAAAACGTACCCTGTCAGTGCAACCGACGTTCCATACTTTAGGGGAAAACGGCCGTTCACTACTTTTCTAATAGATTCTGTAAATGAAACAGATCTTTTTTATAAAAGGATGGGCATCTAACAAACACTCATCCCTAAATAACAGTCTTACATGCGTTGATTATCGCTATAACAATAACCATGTCAACAGTGAATTGTCACAAATCAACCATGCCATTCGTTATGGAATTGTTGCAGGCTGGCGAGCGCACGCCGCCAACGATCAAGCGTATCCTGTCGTTTAACCGCTTTCATCTGCGGAGCGTATATTTTTTTCTTTTGCCAACGCGCCGCCAACTCATCAAGCGTAACCCCCAAAGCGGCAACTGCCGCCAAATTAGCCATGCCAACGGCCGTTGCCTCTTGGGCGGCGGCCACATGAATCTCCATATCCAGCAAATCAGCCAACAATTGCATTAAATATCGATTAGCCGAAGGGCCGCCATCCACTTTTAGGCGGGCAGGCGGCGCGGGGGCGACGGCGATCATAGCTGTGACCACCTCATACACACGGCACGCGATCCCTTCCAGTGCTGCCCGCGCGATGTCGGCGGGGGTTGTGTCACGCCCAAGCCCGAACAGTGCGCCGCGCACATCTGTCTGCCAATGCGGCGCAGCGAGACCGGCTAAAGCAGGTACAAAAGTTACATCAGGATCGGTCGATTGGGCGGCAAAAGTTGCGCTGGCGGCGACGGTTGGCAGCAAGTTGAGGCTGTCGGCCAGCCATTGAACGGCCGCCCCAGCCACGAAGATGCCGCCGTCCAGCGCGTAAACGGCACGCTCTTGCAATTGCCATGCCACCGTTGTCAACACCCCTTCTGCGCCATAAACAGGCGTGGTTCCGCTATTCATCAGGACAAAACTGCCAGTGCCGAAGGTGCATTTCATATCGCCAAGCGCAAAGCATGCTTGCCCAAACAGGGCTGCTTGCTGGTCAACGAGCAGGGCATAAAGGGGAATATCGCCGCCGATTCCAAAATTCAGGCCGCCGATATAGCCGGCGGAGGGAACAATTTGGGGCAGGATGATACGGGGAATATCGAAGAGGGCTAACAGATCATCATCCCAATCGAGTGTGTTGATATTACAAAGCAAGGTGCGGGAGGCGGTAGAGGGGTCGGTAACGTGCAATTTGCCGCCGCTCAATTGCCAGATGACCCAACTTTCGGTTGTGCCAAAGCGCAAACGGCCGTCAGCCGCCGCATCTCGCAACACAGGATCAGCATCCAAGATAAACCGGAGTTTAGGCGCGGAAAAGTAGCTGTCGAGCAACAGCCCCGTTTTTTGATGCAGCCACTCGCTGTCAATCTGCTTAGATAACGCATCACAAACGGTATCGCCCCGCTTATCTTGCCAAACGATGGCTGGTGTTAACGGCTGACCGCTTTTGCTGTCCCACAGAATGAAGGTTTCACCTTGATTATCAAAGCCAACGGCCGTAATGGGATAAGATGCGAGCAGAGGGGCAACGACCGTTTGCACACTTCTCAATATATCCCACGGGTCTTGTTCGACTCGGCCGGGCTGAGGGAAGCGGATGGGGAGCTGGACGGAGTTTTCGGCGATGATACGGCCGTTTTCATTGGTGACAACGGCCGTTGTCTGTGTCGTTCCCTGATCGATGCCCAGCAAATAAGGTGCAACCATATTAACGATGGATCAATCAGAAATCAAAAATCAAAAATCCAGCTTCTGTGCATCATCTTCAAACGGATACACATCCCTATCGCTCCGCACCGTAATTGTATGCGTGACCAATATCCCATCAGCAGTCCAATGATGCAAATGATAGCGGGGATCATCCAGCACAAATCCAGAGGGGAGTTCTAAGGTCAAATCAAGGAACAACTTCATGCCGATGCTGGGAGCGGTGCTTACGATTGTGCCGCGCCACTGGGCAAAGGCAGACAAATGGATATGCCCGCTGAGAATGCGTACAACAGTGCCATGCTTCTTTACGATAGACCCCAATCTTCCCGCGCCGATAAAACCGTCTATATCCGTTTCGGCCACGCCAAAGTTAAGCGGAGGGTGGTGCATAAAAAGAACCGTCGGCTGGTCTGTCTCGCCTAATTTTTCGTCCAGCCACGCCACCCTTTCATCACATAATTCGCCGCCAGCCGCATCAGAAATCATACTATCTACAGCGATCAAACGGAGATCATGCCCTTCAATCGTGTAATGGATAAACTTTTCTGATTCAGTCGGGCAGGATTTTTGATTAACAATAGAGAGAAGGTCGGCACGCCTGTCGTGGTTGCCGGGTACAAGGTAATAGGGAGCGTGCAATCGATCTAAGATAGAGACAGCTCGTTCAACTTCTTCTTTGATTTTATCATTGGCGATGTCGCCTGTTATGAGTACAAGGTCTGGGGAGGAGTTCAACGCATTGATATGGTCAACACAACGGGAAAGATTCTCGGCCATTGGTGCCACACCAAATGTTTTTTTACCCCATCCAGCAATATGGAGATCGCTAAGTTGTGCTATGAGCATGGAGATAGAGGGTGGAGTGTAGAGGGTAGAGATAAAGTATAGAGCAAGAGTAATTCTCTCTCTCTCTATCTCTACTCTCTATCTTTAGTTAATCGTCACTTTTTTGGAACAGAGCTGCTAATCCGCCCAAAATACCAGTGGAAACCATCAGCAATACACTGACCGCGTTGATCTGGGGTGTGATACCAAACCGCAGGCGGGAGTACAAGATGATGGGGACAGTAGTGGAATTATCAGCACCACTCAAGAAATAGGTGGTATTGAAATTCTCAAAGGAGAATAAGAAAGCGACGATGGCCGCGCCTATGACGGCGGGCATCAGGAAACGTAAGGTGATGAGTCTAATCGCTTGCGCCTGTGTCGTTCCGAGATCCATCGCTGCTTCTTCGAGGGATATATCGAATTTACGCAGGCGGGCGGTAATGACCAGCGTGGTGGTGGTTGCCACAAAGCTGACTTGCCCAAACACGACCAGCCAGAAGCCAGGACGCAAGAATGAACCAGCACCAAACCCCATCGCGCTATCCAATGAATTGGCAATAGAGTGGGTAAAGGAAAGGATGGATGTACCTAACACAACGCCGGGAACAACTAGCGGCCCTAACATCAACATGTACATGAACTCTTTGCCGACGAATTTTTCGCGTACAAAGAGGAATGCGTTATTGACACCAAGAAGGATAGAGATGATGGTAACGACCGTTGCCACCTTCAGACTTGTACCGACAGCCGACATCATGCGCACATCATCAAAAAGGCCGACCCGATCTGGCGTACTTGAGGAGAACCAATCCAACGTAAATCCTTGCCACGGAAATGAAGCGGATTCATTACTATTGAAGGCCAAAATAAAGGTTACAATTAGAGGGCCAGCCGTAAAGAGCAAAATCAAAACGATATAGCCATAGTAAAACCAATAACTGAAAGATTTGAGCTTATTATCTGTTGTAAACATATTACATCGCCCCCGCCATATCCTGCTTGGTGACTTTCAAAGAGAGCCATACGAGCAAAACAGAGAATGTCAACAAGATAACGCCAAACGCCGCTCCTTGATTTTGATTAAAGCGGACAATAAACTGATTATAGATATTTTCCGTGAACCATAAACTATTCTTACCGCCCAACAAGGTCACTGTTACATAGTTACCCAAATTGAGCATAAAGACCATCGTGCTACCAACCATGATACCGGGTCCTGAATGAGGAATGATGACCTCTTTCATTGTAGACCAAAAGTTGCCGCCTAAATCATAAGCGGCCTCGATCAAACTGTCATCCAGAGAATCCAATGAGTTCATAATCGGAATAATCATAAATAGCATTGATGTGTATATCAAGCCAACCATGATTGTGCCGTTATGATAGAGGAATTCGACATTTTCTGATGTGATGCCTGCAACTTGAAGCATGTAGCTGACAACACCAGTTTCACGGAGCAAGACCATCCATGCAAACGCACGAATCAACTCTGATATCCAGTAAGGTAAAATAACCGCCAACAAGACAACGGATTTCATCGTCTTTCCCAAAATTTTAGTGATGATGAATGCGGTGGGGAAAGAGATAGCCAATGTCAGCATAGTTGTTGCGATGGCGAATATCCCTGTACGCAAGAAAACGCGACGGTACAGTGGGCTGCTGAAGAATTTGCTATAATTGCCAAGCGTAATCTCATCAGAGCGATAATCAATAAATGAAAGTCCAAATAGCTTGATATGGGGGATGACAAACAGCACGCCAATCCATATAAGATAAGGGATGAGGACTCCCCATAATCTGCGATACTTTTTAATTTTCTCTAACATATTGATCACTCCTCCCCATCTGAGGGACGATCAATATGCAAAAATGCATTAGCAGCGGGGCGGAGTGAGCGTCCCCAAGATAATGTTACGGTATCGCCGACGGAAACTTCTGGTGTCTCTTCTGTATGTTGTAGTTTGACATTGATTTCAAGCGGTACTTTGCTTTCTGTCAGTGTTACAACGATAAGGGAGTGTGAACCGTCAAAGTTAATCTCTTTGATCTCACCAGTGCTGCCGGGTTTGCTTACGCCGGGTTTCAGCAGGATCATCTCTGGACGAATAAAGAGATCGATAACATCGCCGGGTGATAATTTTTCGCCCATTCTGGCGTTGGAGAGGATGCCGCCAAAATCAACTTGGCAGGTGGTATCATTCACTATTTTAACAACTTTACCGTTATCCCAGCGGTTGTTTTCACCGACAAAGGAGGCAACGAAGTGAGTTGCTGGTTCACGATAAAGGACATCTGGGGGAGCGACTTGTTCCAGCTTGCCAAAGTTAATGACGGCAATGGTGTCTGACATTGCCAGAGCAATTGTTTGGTCATGGGTGATGTACATAAATGTCGTTCCCATGCGGGCTTGCAGCCGTTTGAGTTCGAGCTTCATCTCTTGGCGTAATTTCAAGTCTAATGCGCTGAGCGGCTCATCAAGAAGCAGTACGGTAGGATCAAGGATAAGACTGCGGGCGATAGCTACACGTTGTTGCTGTCCACCAGAAATTTGATTGATCTTACGTTCGTTCAATCCTTTCAAATCAACGCGGGCGAGAACGTCGTTCGCCATTTTTTCCATTTCTGTCTTGCTAAGACCACCGCGACGGCGCAAACCAAAGGTGACATTATCAATCACATTCATCATGGGGAAGAGTGCTAATCTTTGAAATACGAGGTTACACGGCCGTTTATTAGCTGGCAACCCATTGATTCTTTTGCCGCCGATATACATCTCGCCTGCTGTTGGCGGTTCAAAACCAGCAATCATGCGCAATACAGTGGACTTGCCACTGGCCGAAGGCCCCAGAACGGAAAAGAAACTCCCCTTTGGCACATCAAAGCTTACGTTATTTACGGCCGTAAAATCTCCCCATCGTTTGGTAAGATTAACGACTGATACATCAATTTCTTGTGTCACAATTTCTCTCCTTAGGAATGGGAATCAAATCGAATAAAAACCAGAAGTTGTCATATTCCTGACTTCATAAAAGTCAGCCTCTATGCAAATAGACGGCAAGTTTTATAAAAGCAGGGGCAAAAGCGGCAAGCCAAAGATTTCGGATCAGTAAACCCGTTCCTTATAAAAAAACGGCATTCCTGTACAACAGAAATGCCGTTTCTTGTCTGACTCACGCGCTATTGCGCTGCTTTTAATTGTTCTTCTACATCTGCTTCAATATCCGTAGCATAATCTGGTTTGGGGAAGTACCAATTGATATTGCTCATTTTTTCTGGCGGCAAACTTTCTTCTACCAGTGCCAGCATTTCATCAGAACCCGCAGCACCAGCAGATGATGTCTGGTATCCTGTTTGGGCACTAATTACAGAAGCATTCTCTTTAGCCAAAATGAAGTTAATCCATTCGTAAGCGGCATCAACATTCTCTGCACCAGCGGAGATAGCCAATGTGTCATACCAACCCACTGCGCCTTCTTCTGGCACAACGTATTTGAATTTAGGGTCTTCCAAGCTCATTGACCATGCGGAAGCGTCCCAGCTTGATGCGATCCAGATTTCTTCTTTCTTCAGCAAATCTTCAACCTGTTGACGGGAATCCCAATACACGCGAACGTATGGTTTACATTCAATCAGTTTTTCCAAAACCTGATCCATCACTGCACGGTAATCATCTTCGTTGCCAACGGCCGCTTCTGGGTCAAGCCCTTGAGCATAAGCAAACATGTACAAGGTGTCATATTTAGAACGATAGCTGATACGATTCTCGTATTGGGGATCGCATAAGTCCATGTAGGTGGAGCCAGCATCGGGGGCAAGTTCGGTATTGACGATCATCGCAGTTGTGCCCCAAACGAAAGGAATGGCGTATGGTTCACCTTCGAAGGTGGATCCTTCCAAAACCGCATCGAGGCTTTCATTGATTTGGTCTGTATTAACTTTACTAAGATCAAGTGGTTGATATATCCCTTGAGATTCTTGAGCGGTCGCAACATAGCTAAGTGTGGGAGATACTAAATCATACCCAACGCCATGTGTAGCGGACATTTTGGCAATAAGTTCGTTATTGTCGCCAATGTAGCTAATCTCCACTTTGATACCAGTGTCTGCCGTGAATTTCTCAACAAGTTCTTCGGGGGCATATCCTTCCCATGTCAACATACGCAATACGCCGCCAGCTTCTTCTGGAGCAGCTTCTTCTGGAGCAGCTTCTTCTGGGGCAGCTTCTTCTGATGCGCCAGCATCAGCGGCTGGTGCGGCTTCTTCTTTTTTGCCACAAGAAACAGCGAACAAGCTGAAGATTAAACCTAGTACAACTACGATCAAAACATTACTCTTTTTCATTTTCATTCTCCTTAAATTGTAAAACTCTCTTTTCCATAAAAATAATCTAACAACTGTGTCATTCCATATAACGACCTCCTTCTCTTCCTGTTAAGGAACGAGGATTTATTTAATTACCAAAGTTGTCATTCCCGTCCCCATCCCCAGCTTCGTGAGGACAGGCACTTCGTGAGGGTAAACTCTTTTAGGCGGGAATCCATGATTTTCCAGACTGTGGATTCCTGCCTTCGCAGAGCCTGCCCTCATGAAGATGGGGGAATGACAACAAGTTATTAAATTCTCGTTCCTAAATAAGTATCGGCCCCCTGCCCCAATTATTAAATAAGCGTAATCAGGTGTCTCATCACTTTTGTAAATACACAACGCAACCTTGCTAAAAGCAATATTTTTTCTCAATGTCAATATAACAATTTAGAAGTTAGAGGATCAGACGAGTTTCTACTCACGGGGAACATAGGTTGAAGTTTTATTTGTGTATATACTTTTGATATCATAACAATTTGTGTTTACCTTATACCATATTACATGCCATCACATGCAATTTTGTCATGGTAAACCACAAAATACGCACATAGGACAGTCTGTTAATATGTGTCCGTACATCTTGAGTTTATGTCAAAATAACTGCTTTGTCAAAAACGCCTCTATAGCTAGTACACGCTGGCGGAAGTTCCTGTACGATTATCGTAGGTCAAATTTGCAAATTTGACCGTGCAATTTTGCAAAATTGCACTACAGAAAACCCCGAAGAAGGTCGGCCAAGCTGTCAAGCTGTACTAGACGCACGAACAAATTGTCATTAAATTTGTAAAAAGAGTATCAACTCTTATTCTGAGGTTACAATACCGAATAGAAAAACAGAGGATGATCATCATCTATGGATTTTTCGCTGATCAGAGAAGTGTATCTTCCCAAAATTTCGGGGAGACTTGACAGGTTTTCTATAATACTCTCGTGTAAAACGCGAGACTCTTATGAAACCTGTCAAGTCTTTGCCCCAATTTATTGAGATGTTACAGAAAAGTCTTCATAACCGCCATCGGCTAATTTATCAATCGGAATCAGATACAAAAGACATACATCGTTCCCGTGCAGATGAAAATTTACGTTTTCATAGGAAATGACAGTTTTCAATGAGGGATAAGGCAACAAACGGCCGTTTACCATTATCTCTACATTCCCCCTCTACATTCTTCCGCAACTTCCCCTTCTTATTTGTGTTTATGTTACAGAGGCTTGACAAATGCCTCATTGATTCTAAAATTATCCGACCTATAAATAGAGTGATTCAGGAGAAAATTAAATGAGTGATATAGAAACAAAATTAACCGACATTATTGTCGATATTTTGGGCGTAGATGAAGATGATATCGTTGCAAGTGCGAGCTTTCGGGAAGATTTAGATGCTGATTCGCTTGATCTGGTTGAGTTGATCATGGCGTTCGAAGAAGAGTTTGGCGAAGATATTTCTGATGAAGAAGCAAAGAAAATTCAAACAGTCGGTGAAGCGATTGCCTTCATCGAAGCACGAGTAGAAGCTGCTGCATAAAATAAACGTAACGCTCAACTATAACAATACAAAAAAAGACGGCCGTTTGGCCGTCTTTTTTGTATTTCTGTTCACACTATTAACGTATCTTCTCAGTATTCTGGGGAGACTTGACAAATTTTCTCCACGATTTATTGAGAAGATACCTATTAACACTGTCTGGAGATTGGTTTAATTTCTACTGGATAAAAGGGATGACCATCCCCAATTTATGTGATTAGAAAATTGAACCCATTTTATTTATACAGAGTTATGGGAACGGGAATGACCCCTCTGGAGCGTACCAGTCAGTCACGTCGATATTTTCAATAATTCGCCCTTCTTGAATAGTAACAGGAAGGAGTGAATGATCAATGCAATCGGCCGTTAATCCACAAATAACAGAAGCGGTGTATCCAGCACCCAAGCCAGTCGGATCATCCATCACACGGGCAAAAACATAATACTCCCCTGCTGGAAGTTCGTTCTCATAAGAGTCCCATTCCGCCCCCGTTTGCAGACTGTACATCGTTTCGCTGTGATTTACATCTTGGAAATAGACCGTTTGCGGCGGAATCGCATTGGCTGGATAAGACAATTCCCCGCGAATAACCCCGTATCCCGGCGCGTCAGAGACGGGTTCGTTCTCGTCTGTCTGCGGCACATCAATGAGAACGTAGAAGCGGCTGCCAAACGGCCGTTGAGCCGGCGACACCATCTGCCACCAACTGACATACGAGCCAGCCAGATACGGAGCCTTGAACATGATCGTGAACTCCGCTTCCTCTCCGGGCAGCACCGTACCGGGATTCATATTGAGCGATTCGGCCAGCAGTTCAGCGTCACCGCCGTCATATCGGACTGAATACGGCCCCCATACCCATGTACATGTCCCCGTGTTCTTGAACCGCCACACCTTTTCAAACATACTATCAAATGCTATTTCACTATTATCAGGGAAGGTGACATCAGCGACGAATTCGGCATCGTTCACACAATCGGGAATCTCGGACACGGGCGCACCAGCAGAGGGGAAATCAATCGGGGCGACGATAAGAGAGGCGATCATCGCGTCTAATACAGTTAAATCTGGCGAAAAATCTTGGCTGGACAACCCTTGCAAAGTGGCGATAGTTTCTTCGTGATACGCCGTCATCTCGTCCATATCACTCATCAACGCATCGAACTCCGCATCTGTTCTTGCGGGTATTGCATCGGTCATGACAGGAAAAATTGCCGTGATATAAAATTTGCCGTCGCTAGTCAATCCTTGAAACGTATACTTTGGATTTATCGGCATGATCGCTTGTGCGTAATCGGTGAGATACCGAATTCCCGCCCCTCCTTGAAAATCAACATAGCTCAGTTGAGCGTTGAATATCTGCGCGGCGGGCAGATTGGGCAAAAAGGGCAGCGGCGCAACGGCCGTTGACGGCCGTTCAGCCGCCAATGCCGCCAGCGCGTCCACCGTCTCATAATCAGGCGAAAACAGGCTCAAATACTCATCAACAGCAAATATATTGATATAGCTGTCCTCCGAAAATTTGAACTGGATCATCTCAGGGTTGCCCTCACCAAGTCCCGGCCCTTCGCTCCATGGGGTACGTGGAACAATGGCAACCGATGGCGCATTGCCCATCGCTGCTTCATCATAATGAATGGATACGCCCTGCAGATCAACAATCGCGGCAGAAACGTCCATCTCTTCGGCGACCGTTTCATCAACGGCAGTTTCTTCTGCCGCCGTAGTGGGAACAGAGGCAGCATCGGTCACCATCGTCGGCGTGGGGGGGACAGATTCTTCTGTGTTAGGAGCGTCAGGAGCTTGGGCAACTGCCGTTTGCGTCAACGCCACCGCCACCCCGATGGCGATCGTAGTATCATCAGTGCTATCTTCAACATCACCCCCGCCACAAGCGACGAGCAATGCAGCAAATATAAGAACAGTAAACCACTTCGATGCAACTTTCATAACAAACTCCCTTTTTCTTGAACTTTCAGGTAACAAGCACTCGGCAAGTGCCAGTCACAATGACCCATCATTTCTCTTCCGTAGAGGCAGCTCCTTGAGTCGCCCAAAACAGAAAAAGCGCAACGGCAGTTATTCCCAAATGCCCCGCGCTGTTCAGCCATACGCCAATCCCAATCCCAATCGGCACCCCCATCCACGCTGCAGCAACAGGCCGCACTTCCAAATACGCGCTCAACGGCAGATAAAAGCCAGCCGCCCCCAGCAATGCCATCCCGCCAAGTAACAGGCACCCTGTCCACGCCGCTTCACGATGACGAGACGCGAACGCGCTCACAATCCCCATCCCGCCCACAAAAAAAACAGCCGCCAACCGCGACATATATTCAGCACGAGACGCGCCCATCATGTCTTCGATAGCAGGGAAGGCCAGCAAACTGACAGCGATGGCGGCGGCTCGCATAATCCACGTTTGATAACGGCCGTTATCCCAAAATCCAGCCGTCAACTGCATCGTCAACGCAAGGGTGATGGGCGGCAGGTAGAATAGATTCCGCCGCGTCCCCATTCCCATAAACTTAACCCACTCTCCCGTCTCTAGCCCCATCAACTGCAAACCAGCCGACGGGCCGGGCAGCCAAATAAGGAAATAAGCGACGAGAACGGCCGTTAAGGCCAAAAACAAAAACATCTGCTCAAACAGAAGCATCTGCCCCTTTTGCAAAAATCTACATGTGCCACCGATCATCCTCTTATTGCACCATCGTCAACTGTTCAAACTCCGTTTCCAACGCCGTCACCCGCGCCGTCCGCGCCTGCTCCGCTTCCGACAACACATACTCCCAATGCGCCCGCGCATCCTCACGTAGCCACTCGCCCGACGCAGGAGCCAAAAACAACGCCGTCACCGCTCCAACCAACGCCCCAGCCAACGCTCCAGCCAAAAAACTAAACATCCTATTCATATTTCTCATTCCCTCTATCTCAACTCTCTATCTCAACTCTCTATCTCAACTCTCTATCTCTATCTCAACTCTCTATCTCTATCTCAACTCTCTATCTCTATCTCAATCCCCCATCTCCCCGATTATACTCATAAGAGGGACATTTTGGTAAACTTGTCTCATGTCTGAATATATCGAAATTGAAACCGAACTGAGCGACGATGGCGAAGAGCTGTACGTCTATACAAATTTATCCTTGTCCGAGGGTGAAGAGAGGTACGCATCCATCGCCGAAATGGAGGATGGCTCGCCCATCGCCCAAGCGTTGACGGGATGTGACGGCATTGCCGCGCTAGAAATAGACGGCCGTGAGATGACCATCTGGCGCACAGAAGAAGCCGCGTGGCACGCCATCGTCGGCGACCTGTCCGATATGCTGAAAGATTTTTTCCTATAAGGCCATTTCTAAATTTAAATCATCCAAAACTTTGTTTGTCATAAATGGCCTAAATGAATAGAAAAGAAAAACATTCCCCCAAACTCATCCTAGCCGTCATCGCCTTCGGCGTATTCGTCGCCGCCGACGACCTGACCGTCGTTTCCACCATGTTGCGGCAAATCGTTTTCGATCTAGAAATCCCCCTGCCGCAAGGATTGGATAAGGCGGCGTGGATCGTCAATGCGTATCTCATCGCCTACGTCGCCATCATGCCGCTGGCGGGGCGATTGAGCGATTTGCTGGGGCGGCGGGCTGTTTATCTGGGCGGGATGGGACTGTTTTTAATCGGCTCACTCTGGGTACCGCTCGCGCCTGATTTTCGATGGTTTATGGCGGGACGGGTATTAACGGCCGTTGGCGGCGGCACGCTCGTCCCCGTAGCCATGTCCGTCATCGGTGACATATACCCGCGCCAAGAACGCGCGGCAGCGATGGGGACGCTTGGCGCAATTGATACAGCTGGATGGGTATGGGGGCCGTTGTACGGCGCGGTTCTCATCCGTTTTTTAAGCTGGCAATGGCAATTCTACCTTAACATTCCGCTCGCCCTCATCAGCATGGCGGCCGCATGGCGGGTGATGGCTGAGTTAGAGGGTGGGACACGGGTTCCACATATAGACACGAATAGCAAAGGGCGGGATTTTGTGCCCAGCCCGAAAATTGATTGGTGGGGAGCAGGCAGTTTAACGGTGGCATTGCTGGCATTGAATGTAGCGTTGCTGGGCGGCGGTGATTTGCAAACAATGGGTGGATTTGGTCATACAGACGGCAAATCCAGCATCAATAGTGCCTTCTTTTACCTGCTCGCCGTCGTTACCTTAGCGATTTTTGTCAGCATCGAACATCGTCTAACCGAAAAAGCGAAGGGTGTACCGCCATTGATCCCTTTAACACTGTTCCGTCGTCCCAATTTTACGCCTGCCGTTTTGATCAATTTTGTCGTGGGCGGGGTGCTGATTATCAGTATGGTCAATGTGCCACTAGTCGTCAACGTATTGGAAGGGATGGATGTGCAAACGGCCGCTTTAATCAGCGGCTATCTCCTCAGCGGCATGACGGCGACGATGGCGATCATGGCGTATATCGGCGGACGGGCGACGGGGCGCGTCGGCTATCGGGGGGTAACGGCCGTTGGTCTATCTCTCATTGTCATCCCCTTTGGCGTGATGGGCGGGACATGGACGGTAGATACCCCGTATCCACAAATGGCACTGTCGCTCATCGCGCTGGGCGCAGGGTTTGGCTTGGTGACGGCTCCGATTGGAACGGCCGTTATCAACGCCGCCCCCGAGCCGGATCGCGGCATCGCGTCGGGGCTGGTCATCATGCTGCGCCTGATGGGCATGAGCGTCGGATTAGCCGGACTGACCGCGTGGGGCTTGCGCCGCTACGACACACTGCGAACAAGTATCATCCTGCCAGAACTGCCCTTCTCTGACCCCGTATATCAACAAGCGGTACTGGATGGATTAACGGCCGTTACCGTTCACATCCTCACCGAAACCTTTTTAATTTCAGCCGCCGCCGCCGCGATTGCGTTGTTAATCAGCTGGAAATTACAGGAAGCAGAAAGGGGAAGGGAATTGACCATTAACAATTGACAATTATAATCCTCTCCATGAAAAATATCCCTGTAGTTATCGTATGCGGCGGGCAAGGCACGCGAATGCGCGGCAGCACCGCCACAAAAAAAGAGCTGGTTGAAATCGGCGGACGGCCGATTTTATGGCATGTCATGCAAATTTTTTCCGCGCATGACATGAACGAATTTGTACTCACCTTAGGCTACGGTGCTGACCAAATTCGACGGTACTTCCTTGAGTATGAAGCGATGTCGCGTGACGTGACATTGACATTAGGACATGAGAACGCATCTGATGGCAAATTACAACTGCGCGGCTCCGTTCCCCATCCCCCATGGAAAGTATCGCTGGTAGATACTGGACTGCTGACCGAAAAAGCAACCCGTATCGCCCGCGTTGCCGAGTATATAGACGAAGATCGCTTCTTCGTTTCCTACGGTGATGACGTGAGTGATGTAGACCTAACGAAATTGATCACCTTTCATAAAGCACATGGAAAATTGGCAACGATAACGGCCGTGCAAGTGCATCTCCCCTACGGCGTAGTCGAGGCGGATGAGCATGGGCAAGTCTCCGGCTTTGTCGAGCGTCCCAAGCTGCCCTATTGGATCAACGGCGGGTTTATGCTTTTCGAGCGTAGCGTGTTGGAGAGGATGGCTGACGGCGGGGATGTGAATTTGGAAACGGCCGTTCTCCCCCAACTCGCCGCCGATAATCAACTTATGATCTACCGGCATGATGGCTTTTGGCAATCCATGAACACGATGAAAGACACCATGACATTAGAAAAAATTTGGCAAGATAACCCGCCATGGAAAGTGTGGGATTAAGGAGTTTTAGCCGCCCCACGCAGAGACATCTCTCCTCCACCAAAGAATTAAGGAATCATTATGAACAACAAAAAATTTTGGCAAGACAAACGCGTATTTATTACAGGCGCAGCCGGGCTGCTCGGCTCATGGCTGTCGGCCGATTTGGCAGGGAAAGGGGCGCATGTCGTCGGGCTGATTCGGGACAAAGTTGCTCATTCTCAACTGATACGCGCCGGCACAGCCAATCAGATCGACATCGTGCATGGCGACATCACCGACTACGCGACGATGGAACGCGCCATCGCTGAGTATGAAATTGACACCATCTTCCATTTGGCCGCGCAAACCATCGTCGGCATCGCCAATCGTGCCCCGCTGTCTACATTTGAAGCCAATATCAAAGGGAGCTGGGTCATGCTGGAAGCGGCGCGGCGCAATTCCACCGTCGAGCGGATGGTCGTCGCCAGCAGCGATAAAGCATATGGCACACATGCCAAACTGCCATACCGCGAAAATGCACCGATGCAAGGAGCGCATCCTTACGATGTTTCTAAAAGTTGTGCCGATCTCATCACCCGCTCGTATGCGAACACATACGATTTGCCTGTCGCCGTCACCCGCTGCGCCAATTTATATGGCGGGGGCGACTTGAATTGGAATCGGCTGGTGCCGGGAACAATGCGCTCTATTTTGCGGGGGAAACGGCCGTTAGTCCGTTCAGACGGCACGTTAAAGCGTGACTATATTTATGTGCGGGACGCAGTGCGCGGCTATCTGATGACCGCCGAGCAGATGGATGTCGCGCGTGGAGAAGCGTTCAACTTTGGCGTTGACCGTCCCCGCACCGTGCTAGAAATGATTGATGCCATCGTCACCCTGTCAGGCGATGCCGATCTCGCCCCCATCATTTTGGATGAGGCCAAAAACGAAATTCAAGATCAATATCTATTGTCAGAAAAAGCGGCACGGGTGTTAGGCTGGAAACCCCAATATAGTTTGGAAGATGGATTGAAAGAGACGCTGGCGTGGTATGAGGCATTTTTAGCGTAGAGTACGCTTAAATAATCACTCCCCCAGCTAAATCCAGATAGATTCATTGGAGGAGTGGTTCACCCTATTAGGCCATTCATGAAAAATAATTATACGATTGTTGGGTGATTTAAATTTAGAAATGGTATCTTCTCAATAGATCATGGACAAGACTTGACAAATTTCATCGGCATTAGGAAAGTTTGTCAAGTCTCCCCAGAATACTGAGAAGATACCAATTTTGGTATACCGTATAAGCATTGGCAATGAGGAAAAATTAGCAGGTGCTGCAACTGTGACCAGCAGTACTGCAACTATTACTAGACGTGCCGCAACTACAAGAAGGTGCTGTATAAGGAGCATCAATCTTAAACCCGCCGCCCATCTTGTTATCTTCATAATCAATCGTCGCGCCATCCATATACACCATGCTGGATGGATCGATGAAGATTCTAACATCCTCTAATTCAATAATATGGTCATGTTTTTGCGGCTCTTTATCCAGAGCCATGCCATATTGCAACCCAGAACAGCCGCCGCCAGACACATACACACGCAATCCATAATCAGGGACTTCTTTCTGGACCAATAGGTCGCGCACTGTATTCAATGCGGCTTCTGTTACATTCAAGGTCGCTGTATTTTCAATCGTATCGTTCATATTTTTACCTACATCCGTAATCAGCAACACTCTCAAGAGAGTGATTCAATCCTTTAGGAATGAGGATTAAATAAAACCAAAAACTTCCATCTGTCATTCCCCCCCATCTTCATGAGGACAGGCTCTACGAAGGCAGGAATCCACTGTCTGGGAAATCATGGATTCCCGCCTAAAAGAGTTTACCCTCACGAAGGTGAGGGACGGAATGACAACTTTGGTAGTTAAATAAATTCTCGTTCCTTAACAAAACGATTAAACCAACTTGATATGCTGCTTGAGTAATTATCTACATTCTTTCGCCTGTACAACAAAGCGGACGGCATTCTAGCAATAACGAAGAGGAGTGTCAATCAAACTTATCTTCGTCATAGGGCGATTGCAACCTCGCCTCAATTCGTAATCGTGATCATTTTCGTGATCAAAAATCGAAAAAATTGATCACGAAAACGATCACGACAATCGTAACGCATAAACTCCCCTCAATTCGCATATTATGTCAATTGTAAGG
The DNA here is from genome assembly GCA_015486215.1 of Anaerolineae bacterium. GTDB lineage: Bacteria > Chloroflexota > Anaerolineae > Promineifilales > Promineifilaceae > S016-13. The sequence continues at coordinate 21,343 of WFSA01000052.1, forward strand.
TTGCTAAACAGTATCTTCTCAATAAATCGTGGACAAGACTTGACAAATTTCATCAGCACTTTATTTTACACGAGTATCATTAGGAAAATTTGTCAAGTCTCCCCAGAATACTGAGAAGATACGCTAAAAACAGTATAAATTTGGAATTTAACAGTGCGATTTGGAGGTTGCGATCGCCCTACTCTTCGTAAGCACGAGCAACGCCGGGAATTTGGCGCAATGTTTGCAATAAATCTGGGCAAGAACGTGTGCGCTGCTGGGGAAAATCGATCTTGATCGGAGTGTCCATAAAATAGATGGTAAGGGTATCGTTCCCTCTATAATTCTCCAATTTTTCTAATGAGCGGCGGCACGCATCGCGCCAATTGCCGACTGGTTTGATTTCAACGATGATGTTGAGGCTTTTCTTAACAAGGGGGGGATGGGCGGACTTTACCTGTGTCCTATCTACAGGGGAGGGGGCAGGCGTTGGTGCTGAGGTATAAACGGCCGTTTCTTCCCGCACTTCTCTCTTCACCACTTCGCCGCCAAAATCATCATCAAAATTGGGCGGGGGCGGGGGCGCATTTTCCATAAATGATGGCAGCGGCTCTGCTGTCCGTTCCATTTCACGCTTCGCCGTCGTCTGCACCTGCTTCGGCGGTGAAACTTTCTGGGCAGCGATTGGACGCTGTTTCTCATATGTCACTTTCTGCTCGCCACTTGCCGCTTGCGGCTCATCAGCCGCGCTCCCATTGCTGATTTTTGTCTGCACTTTCTCAACAAGGATCGACGTGCGATCTGTCTGAATTTGCACCTTGCCCGTGACCAGCATCACCTGATCGACCGTCACTTGCTCGCGAACAAGTTTCCACGTTCGGGGGAACAGCACCAAATCAACCTTGCTGTCCAAATCTTCCAGTGTGGCGAAGGCCATCGGGTCGCCTTTTTTGGTAGTGAGGGTGCGGACATGACTGATCATGCCGCCCAGTCTAACGGATTTCCCATTAAATGTTGCATCAATTTTGGTAATCGTGAACCCTTTGGTGATTTTGTGCAGGGCGGCTAACGGCCGTTCCAACGGATGCTCCGACACATGCACGCCCAACGCCTCTTTTTCAAACTCCAGCAACTCCTTATGCTCAATTTCGGCCACCTTTTCGACAGGATGCAACAAATCAACATTCATGGGGGCGACGGTGGCTGTGCCGCCGAAAAGCGTCATCTGCCCCGCTGCCGCCGCTTTGTGGGTGTTGCTGCTGTAGCTGACCACGCGGTCGAGCGCGTCCATAAATTGGGACGGCGTTCCCCAGCAGTCGAACACACGGGCTTTGATCATGAACTCTAACGGCCGTTTACCCACCTTCTGTAAATCGACCCGATCACATAAATCCTGCGTCCCTGTGTACACGCCGTTTTCTTCGCGCTCGTTGATGATCCAGTTGAGACTGGTCTCGCCTGCATTTTTGATCGCGCCAAGACCGAAGCGGATTAACGGCCGTTCGCCTTCATCTTCAATTGTAAATTCCAACCGCGAGCGGTTAATGTCCGGCGGCGCGATGTCGATTCCCAGATTTTTGGCCTCGCCGAAGAAGCGGCGCACTTTGTCGGTGTTGTCGCGCTCAACGGAAAGCATCGCCGTGAGGTATTCGACGGGGTAATGCGCTTTTAGGAACGCCGTTTGGCAGGTCACTTTGGCGTAATCGGCACCATGAGCTTTATTAAAGCCATACCTCGCAAAAAACTTAATATCATCCCAAATCGCCTCGCACACCTCGCGGGATAACCCATTCGCCATTGCCCCTTTTGCGAATTTAATGCGATGTTCTTCCATTAATTTCTTCTTTTTCTTGGCAACGGCTTTACGAATCATATCTGCATCGCCAGGCGAATACCCAGCCAGATCAGATGCAATACGGATGATCTGTTCCTGATAAATTATGGTCCCGTAGGTATCTTTAAGGATTGGTTCTAATTCTGGCGTATGGTATTCAACAATATCCTTACCCTCAAAAATATCCGAGTGCATACGACGAATATATTCAGGGATATTGTCCATAGGGCCAGGTCGATAAAGTGAAATGGCTGCAATAATATGATCAAAACGGCGCGGCCTCATATCCATCATCAGTCGTTTCATTCCCGAACTTTCTACTTGGAATATCCCTGCAACGTCACCCCGTTCCAACATTTCAAAAAGGGCTTCAGGGTTTTTATCGGGGTCGGGGCCGATGTGGCCGACATCGTAGGGGATATTGTCCATCGTGTACGCTGTGCCGTACCGATCTTCGATGAGGCGGGCGGCGCGGCGCATGATGGTTAGGGTGCTGAGGCCGAGAAAATCGACTTTGAGCAAGCCGATGGATTCCACAATTTCCATCGGCCATTGGGTGACGCGATCCACGCCGCCCAACCCTTCGTCGCCGCTGGTGGGACGGTTGAGGGGGACGTATTCGGTCAGCGGTCTGTCGGAGACGATCACCCCCGCCGCGTGGCTGGAGGCGTGGCGCGAAATGCCTTCCATATTTTGGGCGGTGTTGAGCAGGTTTTTTACGCCCTCTTCCTTTCTATACCGTTGGGTGAGTTCGGCCGAGTAGAATTCGTGGCCGTCGGTGAGGACGTTTTTGATTTTGATCGGTTTGCCCGGCACGGCGGGGATCATGCGGGCGATGACATCTACTTGGTCGAGGGGCATATCCATCGCCCGCCCCACGTCGCGGATGGCACCCCGTGCGCCCATCGTGCCGAAGGTGATGATTTGCGCCACTTTTTCCGCGCCGTATCGCCGTTTGGTGTAGGCCACCATCCAGTGACGGGTGTCGTCGGGATAATCGAGATCAATATCGGGCATGGAGACGCGGCCGGGATTGAGGAAGCGTTCAAAGATAAGGTTGTTGAGCAGGGGATCGATGCTGGTGATGCCCAGCGTGTAGGCCACGACGGAGCCTGCGCCAGAGCCGCGCACGTTCCACCAGATGTCGTTTTTCTTCCATTCGCTGTAGCTGGTGTAGGGGAAGGGGTCTTGGAATTGTTGCCACCATTCATCCGTCCGTGCCGCCCATTCGCAGAGGTCCCAGACGATGAGGAAGTAGGTGTCGAAGCCCATCCGTTTGATGATGCCCAGTTCGTATTCGAGCCGCTGGCGCAGTACGTCGTCGGTGGCGGCGCGGTTTTCGCCATAGCGCCAGACGAGTCCTTTTTCGCAGAGTTCGAGCAGGTAGCTTTCGGCCGTGTAGCCGTCGGGTACGTCGAATTCGGGCAGATGGTATTCGGTGGAATCCAAGTTCACATCGCACATTTCGGCGATGAGTAAGGTGTTGCTGAGTGCGTTTGGTATGTCGCCGAACAGTTGCGCCATCTCCCCGTGTGATTTGAGATAATACTCCTTGTCGGAGAAGGTCATTTTGGGGTTTTGGATGGTGGAGCCTGTTTGGATGCAGAGCAGGGTTTGATGGGGGTCTGCGTCTTGGGCGCGGGTGTAGTGTACGTCGTTGGTGGCGATGAAGTTGCCTTCCAATCCGTAGCGGGGAGCCATCTCGATTAGTTTTTTGTTGATTTCGGTCAGTTCGGGGATGTGATGTTCTTGCAGTTCGATGAAGAAACGCTCTTTGCCGAAGATGTCGAGATATTCGGCCATCAGTTCGTGCGCTAGTTTCATGTTGCCGTTGTTGATGGCGCGGGGGATTTCGGCGGCCATGCAGCCAGTGGTGCCGATGATGCCGTCGCTGTGGGCGGCCATGTAGGCGCGGTCGATGCGTGGTTTGTAGTAGTACCCTTTGAGCTGGGCGGCGGAGGCGATGTTGAGGAGGTTGAGGTAGCCGGTTTGGTTTTGTGCCAGCAGGAGCATGTGGTAGCGGTTTTTGTCTTTTTGCCCTTCTTTGTCTTCCATGCCGCGCATGGAGAGGTAGGTTTCGATGCCGATGATCGGTTTGATGCCTGCTTTTTTGGCGGCGCGGTAGAAGGGCATGGTGCCGTACATTACGCCGTGATCGGTGAGGGCGATGGCGGGTTGGTTGAGTTCGACGGCGCGGTTGACGAGATCGTCGATGCGGCTGAGGCCGTCGAGGAGGCTGTATTCGCTGTGGTTGTGGAGGTGGACGAATGGTTTCATAGAGCTAGAGTGTAGAGATAGAGATAGAGGGGGGCGGCTCTATCGGTTGTTAATTGTTGTAATGCCCCGCGTGGGGGGGAAGTATAGCACAGGAATGGGGGATGGTGAATGGGGGAAATGACCGTTTTGTTTTTGCCGCTCCAGAATGGTTCACTCTGCGAGAGTGAACCATTCTTCGCTGGGCTTTGAGTAAACGGCCGTTTTACTTTCTACATTAATAATTGCTTTATTTATCCTCTTTGTTTCTTGCCAACTCCAAGTAACTGGAGAACTTCCCATTACTGTCAGCACGAATTTTTTCTGCTTCGTCAAAATTAAGACCTAACAAAAAACGCTTTTGATTTCCTCTGCCTCTATATTCATCTTCTCGTAGTATGCTTGCTTCTAATAAACGGGGCAGTATGTCTTTCTCAAATCGATACCAATCAGTGCCTAATTTTGTTTTTAATACATTTTCATTGAGTGCCGTTGTCCGTTGAAAATATCTATAAATACGATGTGTAATTATGATCTCGTACTCCTCTTCGATTATTTTTGTGTTATGTATTGGCGTACTATTTTCCAAATTAGAAGGGGTTTTTGCCCCGAAATTTGATAATACTTGTACAATATCTTGTGGGGAATAGAAATGTTTTTCAGATTCCCCTACAGAATCATTTACGCCTAGTACAGATATACCTATAGGCATACTATTTTCATCAAAATCCAATCCATTTAGTTCTGCATTATCTAATAATTCCAAATACATCACTTCACAATTTACAAAATGCACATTCTTAAATGATGAGTTATCTAAGCCTGTTCGTTCAAAGATACAAGTTTCAAATTGGATACGGTTTAACTGCACATTTTTCAGACTATCGCTGTTAAAATGTGCATCTCGAATAGTTATACTATCTTCATGTAATATATCTGATGTAGATATGCTTTTGATTAAAATACTTCCAATATTTTGTCTAGCATATGATGTACGAGGGCTTTCACTTGCAATTTTTGACAAATCTGACGACAAATTTTGTCTACATGGTGCTGTATTACCAGCAAATAACTGGGCGATGCTAACTTCAACCGATAAATCAGTAAATTGTTTAAGACGGAAAAAGCTTCTTATTTCATAAAGATTGCGATCTTTAACACGGAGAATATCTGCAATTTTGCAACCTACAAAGAAACTTTTAAATTCTTCATGATCAAATTCATATCTTTTTGTCCCTTCAATAAGTCGTAATAATGCGTGTGTAGTAATTCTAAATTTAGCCTGCTCAACTACCACGGAAGGCTTGTGAAGCTCATCAGACAGAATCAATTCTGTTGTGACTTTGAGGACATCTCCACTTAAAGCATCTTCTCCGCTTCTCCACATTTCTTCTGCAATGGCTGTTAAAAGTATTATATGATCTTCAACCGATAATAAGGGGCGGGCAACCTCACCTCTATCTATCCATTTTTCTATTGCCTCACGTTCTAAAAGGGCTTTTACAAATTGCTCAAAGTACATCCCCCCATCAGATGAAGATAATTGACGTAAGAACGCTTCCTGATCAGATGCTTCTAAAAATGTGTTTATTAGTTTTCTTGCTAGTACTGCACGAGTTAGTAAAGGGTGTTTGGAGGATAATGTATTACATATTGTATCATATAGATTTTCAGCTCCATTATTTTCCTTCACACCAAGTGCATTAGCTAAATCTAGAAATTGATCTTTCGTCCAGCGTTTTAATTTAACTTCGGCAAATGTCACATAATTTTTTTTGCTTATACTTTGAAATAAACGTGCTTGAGATTGTGAGTCTCGATAATTATAATATGCAGTCCGAGCCGCAACTAAGATATTTCCGTTGGAATCTAATCGAGAAACCAAGGAACCCAAAGATGAAACCGCATCATCAGTTTGTGAATTTACAACAAACATTTCCTCAAAACCATCCAAGGCTAAAACAACTGATTGCAGTTTTACCAATTCCAAAATACTTTCATAATAATAGTAGGGAAATCGGAGCCTATTCGTTAAACTGCCTATTATGATGTCATCTAATCGAATAAAACTACGACCACCTAACCAAATAGGTAATAATAACCAATCTGTTTCTCTGTCCAAATAAGCTTGAGCCTGTTTCCTTGCTAAAGATTCAATTAAGGTTGTTTTTCCCTCGCCAGCATCAGCAGTTAAGTAAGTAATCTTTGTCATACCTGTAAGGTGATCGTCATTACCAAGAAATTTCTGCAATTTAGGCAAAGTATCTTCTGTATCAAAAGATTCCGCATCAGGAACATCTAAGAAATTTTCAAACTGTGATGCAATTGGTATTAAATACTTATCTTCTGGGACGTATTCTAGGATACGTCGCGCCAAAGTATCTAGCCTGCCTAACCTTTCGACTATCCACTGGTCTACAGGGTACTCACGTTCATTTTCAATGCAATATAACGCTCCACCCCGACGACGAAATGTTAATTCATATAGCGTATCTTGTATATCTACAATTAATTGCCCATCGGCATATATTACATCAGTTGTATTTGCTGCAAATTTTTTAACAGTTTCAATAAAGCCTTTAAGAAAATCAGGTACACTCATAATAAACCTCACAGATTAATTTGTTCGTAATACTTCTTTTGAATTGAAGGAATCAAAGATTCATAGCGACTAGGTGTAGTATAAGATAATTTGCCATGGATATGGAAGATTTTGATATTAAGAGAAACTGCTTGTAGAATGGCGGGCCAAATATCATCATCACTTGATAGGACAGCAATACTTTCTTCTTGTTGTTTTATACCAGCATAAAAAATGTCTGATGCAAGCATTGTATCCACAAGTTTTTGTTCTTTTCTCCATAAAATTTGCTTAATTTCCTGATCTGATAAAGAACATGATTCTTCTGGACATCTTTGTCTCGTGACAAGTTTCTTTATGTGGCGGAGTCCACAATCTGGAATGTCACATCCTAATGCTGATGGTGATCTGACTCTCATTCGTATATTTTCGCGGATACGATAAGTAGAAAGAAGATGCTTCTTTGGCGAGGACAGTAAGGAATAAGCTAGTTCTGCCCGAAGCATAACTGGTGAAGTATCTATTGATTCCAAAATAGAACGAAATGGATAGGGAAATACGTCTTGCAGTTCTGTAGTTAGTTTCTGCGCGCTATGCGTGATGGATTTTTCATCATACCAACCTCCATAAAGACGAAGAGTCGCCCGACGTAATGGGTAGTCAATTTTATCTGTTAGTGCACCGAGTATCCGATCACTAGCATCTTTAATTCCATTTTTTCTTATTTGTTGATCAATGTTGTCGTAATCTATTAGTATAAGCATAGGGGAAATCACCAACTAAAACCGAGAATACCATCTCCGTTTATTTTAACCCCCTACTAATTTCTCCGCAATTATTTTCAATTGACTGTTGATTGTTAGAAAACGGCCGTTTGCCCCATGTTTGTTGTGATGACAACAGATTAAGGAAGGAACAGATA
>WFSA01000053.1 GCA_015486215.1 Anaerolineae bacterium
GATCCCACCTCCCCGATCCCCCATCCCGTCATCATGGAACCAGCATCACCATGAGAATGAACGATCTCACCTTTCTACAATCGGCGGCGGCGGAGCGATGGTTGGCCGAATTGGCCGACAGCCCGATCACCAAGCATACGCATTTGCAGCTTATCAGCAAATTACGGCGCGAGATGGAGCCTGAACGGGCGCAGGCGGTAATGGAAACGGCCGTTTTGCGCCAAAAAGCACGTAAAAAATTCACTCATGCCGCCGAGATGTTCTTCACACGCGCCGCCCTTGAACAATCTTCATCTGAGCGTATTGCCGCATACCGCGCCCGCCGCTTTGCTAAAGCGGGCATCAGCCGCGTCGCCGATCTTGGCTGCGGCATCGGCGGAGATGCGATTGGGTTGACGGCACACGCCCATGTCATCGGCGTGGAAAAAGAGCCGTTACGCTTGGCGATGGCGAAAGCGAATGTACAGGCGTATGGGCGCGGGGCGATGTTCGAGCCGCTGCCAGCTGACTTTACCACGCTCTCACAGCCAGATGTGGATGGGCTTTTTTTTGACCCAGCCCGCCGAGATGAACGAGGCAGACGGTTCTTCTCTGTTCATGCGTATCGGCCGTCGCTGCGTTGGATTCAAGGACGGATGAAGGGGCTGCCAACGGCCGTAAAAATCAGTCCGGGCGTAAAGTATGAGGAGCTGCCCGCCAATGCCGAAGTTGAGTTCATCTCCGTGCACGGGGAGTTGAAGGAGGCGGTGCTGTGGTATGGGGAGCTGCAAACGGCCGTTGCCCGACGAGCAACCTTATTGATCGGCAACAATGTCCACACGATGACCACAACGGACATGCCCCAGCATATCGCCGCCGCACCACCCAAACGATTCCTATACGAACCAGACAGCGCCATCATTCGGGCGCATTTGGTCAAGCAATTGGCAAAAAAACTGGGGGCAACAAAGCTGGACGATGAGATCGCCTATTTGAGCAGTGATGAAGAAATTGACACCGTATTCGCCCGCCGCTTCCGCATCGATGCCTGTTTTCCTTTCCAATTAAAACGGCTGCGTCATTATTTGCGCGAACAGGCTGTCGGACGGGTGACGATTAAGAAACGGGGATCGCCATTGGAACCAGAGGAGTTGCGGCAACGGTTACGGTTGCGTGGAAAGAAGGCATGTACGATTTTTTTGACATTTGTTGAGGGGGAAACGGCCGTTTTGATTCAGCATGACGACGAATAATCAGAAGCAATTCAAGTATCTTCTCAGTATTCTGAGGAGACTTGACAAATTTTCCTAATAATACCCGTGTAAAATAAAATGCTGATGAAATTTGTCAAGTCTTGTCCAAGTCTTCTCCGCAGTTAAACTATGTAATTTGGCATAAAAATAGACGTTTAGGCCATTCATGAAAAATAATTACACGATTGTCATTCCCGCCCCCATCCCCACCTTCGTGAGGATGGGGGCGGGAATGACAATCAAAATTTTGGGTGATTTAAATTTAGAAATGACCTTACACCCTACAAAACAAAAAGAGCCGACAGATATGTGATCTGTCGGCTCTTTTTTGTTTCATCAACAAAATGTATCTTCTCAATATTTCGGGGTGAGTACAACAAATCAAGGAAGGAACAAATTGCGTCAGTCAGGTAAACCTATTCTTTTCCCAATCCGTCATACTTATGCCCCCAACTTTTTGAGAAGATACAACAAGATTACGGTTGTTTATGCGTCGTTATTATTCATATATGAACGCAATAACTCGCGCAATTTACGAATATCCAACGGTTTAGGCATATAATCATCACAACCAGCATCAAGACAGCGTTCACGATCACCAGATAATACCTGCGCTGTCGTCGCAATCAGCGGCACATGGTTGATATTTCGGTCTGCCTTAAAACGGCGAGCCAACTCCAACCCGCCTATACCCGGCAAGTTAATATCTAATAAAATAATATCGGGGACAAGTTCTTCCAAGATGTCTAACGCAATTTGACCATCTTCTGCTTTAATTAGCTCATATCCCTCTGCCTCAATAATACGAGAGATTAGCAACATATTAACTGTGTTATCTTCTACACAAAGAACTTTTTTTTTCATAAGGTTACTCAAACTTATTTATGCGATACATCTGCAAACTTGGGGATGAAGGCAAGCCCTAAATTTTAACTTGCCATTCTTGGGAATGAGGATTAAATAAAACCAGAAACTTTCATCTGTCATTCCCTCATGAGAGCAGGCTCTGCGAAGGCAGGAATCCATAGTCTGGGAAATCATGGATTCCCGTCTTCACGGAGTCTGCCCTCACGGAGGTGGGGATGGGGAAATGACAAACGTGTAATTATTTTTCATGAATGGCCTAACACCTTTCGTTTTACACAAATAGCGTAGAAAAATACGCTAAGGGAACACTCGTTTTTAACTTTGGCGTTTTACCCTCACCCCAGCCCTCTCCCAAAGGGAGAGGGAGCAAGTTCCCTCC
>WFSA01000054.1 GCA_015486215.1 Anaerolineae bacterium
CTTTGTATCTTATTTGTTGCGGGAATCAGAATTCCCGCAACTCCCATCAGATAGGTATCGGGAATTCTGATTCCCGATACAGGCGGCGTATATCATCTAAGAACTTAGGCCAAGCAATACTAGTACACGCTGGCGGAAGTCTTTGTATCTTATTTGTTGCGGGAATCGGAATTCCCGCAACTCCCATAAATAGGTATCGGGAATTCCGATTCCCGATACAGGCGGCGTATATCATCTAAGAACTTAGGCCAAGTTATACTAGCCTGTTTTCTATAACGGTATAATAAAGATGTTAGGCGGCTGGAAATAGATTTATAATGCAGCGTGGGGGATGTGGATTCTGATTATTTTATCTGCGGTCATCTTGAAAATCCTGAAAAATCTGCGTCTCATCTCTTCACTACTCCCGTGCCAAATCAGCAAAAACGACAATACGCTTATTATTGATTTGATACGGATAGCAGGAAATTAACGTTGTACTGGCATGTTCAGTTGGTGCCATGACTGACACATCAGTTGGATTGACTACCTTTATCCTGTTGATGATATAGGTGTACTGCTGCCGTTCAGTGGAGATGATAATCTCATCACCGGGCGATAATTTGTCCAGATAGCGGAAAATCTCGCCAAAAATATCGTTATGTGCTGACAGCACGATATTCCCCTCTTGCCCCGGCAGCGACGACCCGACATGGTGTCCTACCCCCTTTTTTAGCTGATCCCACTCATCCCCTTGCACAATGACATTATCCACGCCGATGGCTGGAATTTGAATGCGGCGCGGCTGTTCGGGGCCGGGTGTGGGGATGGGCGGCGGGGCGTATTGGTTGATGGCTGGTTGCAGATGGGCAGGGATGTCGCCAGCTTCACCTTTTTCAGGCGAACGGCCGTCTACAGGTGGTTTATGGCCACTGGGCAAGATGACGACATCCATCACAGGAGTCGCTGTCGGCGTGGGCAAGGCCGCTGCCGCACTTTCCGCGTGCTGCACCTGTGCTAACTCCTGATTCAACTCTCGATTAGTATCCCAAATGCTAAACAGGATATAAAACAGGCCGATCACCGCTCCAATTTCCACCAATAGCAATAATTTATTAGCGATCCATCGCCATTGCATCCCTTTTTTTTGAGGAGGGGAAACTTGCTCAACTTCTGAACTGTCAAGCGCATAGGTCAACATCGCTCCTGTAGGCGCGACTTTTGGGCGGGCGATGGGCGGCGGCGCGGCGGGGGGAGGATCGATCTCGATTAAGCGTCCCTCCTCCTTCATCCGTTGTAACCGTTGATGCCGTTTCGCCTGCTTTTTGCTATACAAAAGTCGGCGTAACTCATCAATGGAGAGATTTTCTTTGTCAGACATGGGGGAATGATAGATGAACAAGTGACAATTAACAATGAACAATTAGCAATGAATAATTAGTGATTAGCAATTGATGGCGGGGGATTGGCGAGAAGTGCTGATGATTGGGGTACAATCGCTGGTATGAAAAAAATAAATCCCCCTAATGAAGCATTCACCTTTCTTGTTGCACATGCACGGGAAAAACGGCCGTTTTCCACCGCCCAACTCGCCCAAGCCACAGGCTGGACAATTGACCGCACTGAGCGCAACATCACCAATCGCCTGATTGATTTGGTGACCAAAGATGGTGAGCAATACATTGTTAAGCCTGAAATTTTGCGCGTACGTCTGGATGATTTCAGCGATCTGTTACAGCAGAAAACGCGGCTGTTCACCGATTACATGTTAGAAGTGTCGTCCAGTATTTTGATCTATGAGTTCTTTATGCCGCTTTCTCGTGAAGACCGCCTGCGTGAGGCTCTGGATAATCTGTTTTACCGTGATGCGATCGAGCAGCGTATTCAGGAAATTGGCATTGCCAATATCCGGGACGGTCTTAATTTGCCAGCAGATCGCACGGAAAATGAGATTCAACAGTTGGTGTTTGATTTTATGGAAAGCACCATCGGCGGTTACTCTATTTATTTGGTAAACGGCCGTTATCGTGCCGATGCCCTCGCCTCCCGCGCCGATGTTGCCCTGCGCCCCTTTGCCTACGGTTCATACATCGTGGACGAGACGACAGCTATCGTGCGCTTCATCTTGCCTGTCAAAACAGAAGCGGCCACATTTGAATATGGCAAAATTTTGGAGCCAGCCGCCACCGCCATCGGCACAAAAGAGAGAGCGGAAATGATGCGCTGGCTATTCTTGAATTTCTTTGCCGAAGCGTTGATTCGTGTTGTGCAAAAAGAGGATGAGATTTGGCTGCTCGAATCAGGAATGCGAAGCGCGTTCTATCGCTGGATTCGACGGGATGAGTGAGCCAGTCACGCTCCGCCCAATGCGAGCTGATGAGTTTCCCGCTTATCATGATTATTTTATTGTCGATTACGGAGAAGAGATCGCCGCAAATTATGGATATACGTTGGAGAAAAGTGTCACCATCGCCCGTGAAGAGTTGGCCGATGATTTGCCGCAGACGGTGAATACGCCGCACCATACGTTGCTGTGCATTGAAAAAGAGGGCGCAACGGTCGGCTATCTTTGGTATAATGTGTTGGATGCTGGCAAGACGATTTTCATCTTAGATTTTGTCATTTTTGAACTGCTTCGGCGGCGTGGATATGGCAAAGCGGCGATGCTGGCGTTGGAAACAGTGTTCTCTCAGCGCGGCGGTGAGCAGATTAAATTGCGCGTGGCTTGCCATAATAAGCGGGCATTGCAGTTGTATGAAGCTATTGGATTTAACATTACTGGTTACAATATGATCAAGCACATTAAGGGGAAAAGGTGAGTATTATACGCGTTAACACGTTTTAGGTGGTTGAATAAAGTAACGAACTACCGTTCGGTTTTTTGTTCGGTCTAATTTTGTATATCAGCGGCTCAACGGGCAATATCTTGTGTGAGGTTTTGCGGCAAAGTGGGGAAAACGGCCGTTTTGCCATCATAGAAAGGCGGGAATCGGCCGAAGTGCATCAAAAATCACTCGCTACTTACCCCAAAGAGTATCTTCTCTATAAATCGTGGACAAGACTTGACAAATTTCATCAGCACTTTATTTTACACGAGTATCATTAGGAAAATTTGTCAAGTCTCCCCAGAATACTGAGAAGATACAAGCAGCGACGGTACTGTTTGGTGCGCCGCCTGTTGGCACTGAGTATTATGCGTAAGAAGTGGAATGCACCTCAAGGTGCAACCCACTTTAGCGGTCAAGTAGCAAAAACGCCGCCCCGTCTTCCAATAACAGATTTTGACACGCGCCCGCCCCGCAAGTTGTCGGGTCGTATACGCCTAGTCGGATGGTGACGGCATTTGCAGGTGAGGCGGGCGTGTTCAGGTGAATCAATATATCCCCCGCCTGCCACTGTTGCGCGGGCGCATCCAGCCCGTCTGCTTGGGCGATGGGATTGCCTTCCCCATCGAGCCAATGGACAAAAAAGCGGCGTTCACCCGTCGGCTCTGCTATCACTTGCCAACGGGTTAAAAGTGAGCCAACGGCCGTTTCCTTCACTCCCAATAACTGCAATTCATTGCCAAAAACAGGCATCTCATTCTCTTGAGTGCGTAATGCCTCTATGCCGTCGGCAGGGATGGTGTACAGGGTAAAATTGTCCATCGCTTGTTTTGTTGCCCCTATGTTGGCTAACATATCAATCAGCGGCGGGGCGAAGGGGCGGATGGCGGGATGGGTCAGGCGGGCTTCTCCGTCTGTGGCGGGGATGATGAGGGTATTGATCGGAACGGCCGTTGAATCTGATCCTACATAGCGCAACTCCAAATCATCCCGTCGTAAAGCGAGCGTCATCGTGGCCGGGTCCATCGTCGCTGGCGACCAGCCGCCGATGGTGACGGGAGAGGAGTCGGCGGCGTTATCGAGATGGGCGGCCGTTTGCGTCAACGCCTCTTGCCACACAAAAGCGATCTCCTCATTTTGCGGCCATACCACGAAAATTAAGTGAACGGTGCGCCCAATATGCCAAACGAAAAGAATTGTCAAGAGTAGTTTTACACCAATTTTCCAATTTCTTGGGGATAACTTAGGGATAACTGTGGATAACATCCCTAAATTGTGTATAACTACTATGGGAAATAGAAGAAAAATGGGCAGGAGATTGATCATCCGAATCGTGCTGGGTGCGTCGGCGGTGACGATGCTGGGAGAAACGGCCGTGATTAACCAGAGGAGCAGGAAGGCAAAACGGCCTTTTCGCCATCTCCATAACGCCATCGCCACCCCTGCATAGAAAAGAAGCCCCAAAATGGGATCGAGCAACGGCTGGTTGGGAACGCCTTGCCGCCAGAGCGGGTCGCCGATGAAGGCGAAGTTAGCCGCAATTTTGAGACTATTTTGCAACACAGGGCGCAGATTTCCATGCAATAAGGCTTGCAGCGGCGCGTTGATCTCGTTAATACGAAACTCAGAGGCGGGGTGCTGCCATAAATAAAAAACCAACGGTGCGCCGACAGCGATCACGGTAAGCCGAAAAAGCAGCACGCCGCGCCACCGTTTTTTCAACTCAGGCCAATGGAAAATGACAAGATAAATGGTAAGGGTGCTATAAAAAAGCGGCACAGCACGCGCCGCCATATAACTGTACAGACTCAACCCTGCCATCGCGCCTGCGAGAGTGAAACAGGATATGGATTTCAAGGATGAATACTGATTTTTCTCTTTTACGCTTTGTTCATCTCCGTTACTCTCTGTTTCTGTACTCCCCCACGCTTTCCAGCCAAAATAGGCGGACAGGCCAGAGAGCAGCGGCAGTAGTGCCGCCCGCAATCCTAAGCGGCTGTAGAAGACAGGCCAAAATAGAACGGCCGTAAATGCCATCGCCCAAAAGCCGACTTCCCAGCCAAATAACCGTCGCCCCAGCGCGAAGGTGACAGCGACGAGCAGGATGCCGGCAAAGACGGCGGGCAGGCGCAGGGCGAGGGCGTGGTCGCCGACGAGGGAGAGAACGGCCGTTTGCACATAATGAAACCCAGCCTCATGTCCATACGCCTCCGTAAAATAAACCGCATGATTCCCATCCATAATCGAACGGTCGATCAACCAATTCGCCACCTCATCATGCTCTAATCCGGGCGGCGAAACGCTGCTCACGCCCACAATCCGCAGCGCGGCGGCGATGAGAAGCACGAGAACGAGGAGGGATCGGCGCAGGGGAATGGATAATGGATAATGGATAATGGATAATGGAGACAAGTAATTATCCATTATCCATTAAGAAGGGTTGCGGTTTTAGGTCGGCACGCAAATAAAGCGGGTGGGAGGGGTGGCCTGATTTATTGATTTTGAGGGCGACTAGTTCGGGGAACATGGCGGCGACAGCGCGTCCGCGATCCATAAACTCGCCGTGATTGCCCCATGCAGCGACGATTAAGGCCGATTCATCCCCTAAACGGCGTAACCATGCGTCATTTTGGAGGCCGATGGGGTCGGGGAACGCTTTCATCATAGTGGGGTCGGTGGCGTGGTAGGCGAAGATGTTTGCCATAATAAAACGGCCGTATCCCCACTCCCGCGCATACCGAATGCAACGAGTGACGGTCGGGTCATTTTTCACTTCATCGGCGGTGGAGGGGTTCAAGCAAATGAACATCGCCGTCGGTTTTGATTCATCCCATGTGCGCCACAGGGCGTAGCGGTGCAGGCGGTCAGGGGAGAAAAAAGCGTCTGTTTTCATGCAATTTATCTTGAAATCAAGCAATAACGAATTTACATCCCAACGCTTCAACAACTTTATTAACGGTGGCAAAGTTAGGATTACCACCATCGGTTAAGGTTCGATATAAGTTTTGTCGGCTGATGCCTGCGCTACGAGCTATCTCACTCATTCCTTTCATTCTGGAAAGATGACCGAGTGCGCTGATTAAGCCTTCCGCACCATCTTCTTCAAAGAAAATAGATAAATACAGCTTAATATCGTCTACCGTTTCAACACCTGCGGTAAAATCAAGTGGTTTTGTTTCTAGTGTCATTTGTGTCTACTCCAGTTGGGCTAATAACGCCTTTGCCCGTGTAATATCTTTGCTTTGAGTTGATTTGTCCCCTCCACAAAGTAACAAGACGATTTTCTCATTTTGAATGGTATAGTAAACACAATAACCACTCCCGAAGAAAAAGCGTAGTACACACTGGCGGAAGTTCTCTGGCAATTATCGTAGGTCAATTTTATAAAATTGCACGGTCAATTTTATAAAATTGACCTACAGAAAACCCCGAAGAGCTTGGGCCAAGCAGTAGTAGTTCAAATAAATTTATTGTAATTCGTTGTATCTTCTCAGTATTCTGGGGAGACTTGACAAATTTTCCTAATGATACTCGTGTAAAATAAAGTGCTGATGAAATTTGTCAACTCTTGTCCACGATTTATTGAGAAGATACGTAATCCGTTTAGTATCACCAAAATTACTTTTCGCAACATAATCGAACCGAGCAAGCAATCAATATCGTACTGTTCTATCACGAAGTTTTTTTAGCCATTTATCAAAATATGAGGTTATGAGGTGGTGTCTATTTCATGCTTCATATTTTATTGTAACGGTTAGGGGACAGATTTGCAAGCGTATGTATAGTTGATTTAGGGCGATTGCAACCTCCAAATCGCACTGTTAAATTCCAAATTTACACCGTTTTTAGCAGCTCCGTAATTGACATAACATGTGAATTGCGGGGAATTTATGCGCTATGATTTTCGATCACGAAAACGATCACGATCACGAATTAAGGCGAGGTTGCAATTGCCCTAATAGTTGATTAGATAGCTTTATTTCTAACTACACGCAAATACACATCTTCCAACGATTGCGATATTTCGTGCAGGGCGATGGTGCCGTATCCAATGCTGTCTAGGTGACGCACGATGTGCGGGTTGATGTGCGGAGGATTGGCGGTGCGGTATTGGATTTTATTGTTCTGTATTGAGTCGATGGTGATGGTTCCCTCATTGATGAAGCTGCTTAATCCATCAAAATTGGAAGGGATGGGGCGGGTGAGGTGTATTTCTAATTGGGGCTGACCGAGCAGCTGCTGCTTGAGATCGGCTGTTCTCCCTTCAGCCACAATTTCCCCTTGTTTGATGATGGCGATGCGGTCGGCCAGTAGTTCGGCTTCGGCTAAATTGTGAGTGCATAAGATGATCGCCCGCCGTTCGTCACGCATGGCGAGGATGGAATCGCGCACGATTTTGGCACTGTGCGGATCCATCGCTGAGGTTGGCTCATCTAGTAGCAGGACGGATGGGTTATGCAGCATGGCGCGAATCAGCCCCACTTTTTGCCGCATCCCTTTGGAATACTCGCCCAAACGACGATTTGATTGGCCGCTCATATTGAAGCGGTCGTATAGCTCCAGCCCCCGTCTTCTGATTTGGTCGTCGGGGATATTGTATAAACGGCCGTAGAAAATCAAATACTCCATCCCTGTCATGCGTAAATATAAGCCCGGCTGTTCGGTCAACATGCCGATGGAGCGACGTACCATATCCGCCTGCCGCACTACATCATACCCATTGATCGCCGCACTCCCATGCGTCGGTTTGATGATGGAGCCTAACATGCGGATCGTCGTCGTTTTGCCCGCCCCGTTGGGGCCGAGTAAAGCGATCAATTCACCAGCCTTCACATGCAAACTTACGTTTTTAACGGCCGTAAACGATTCAAAATTCTTAAATAGCCGGGTAGCTCTGATCATAATTATCCATTATCCATTATTAATTGGGTGTGTTTCAAATGAGTTGAACCAAAGTGACTGTCACGGGGCGAATGGAGTTGACTTACTCGAAATTATACGCCCCGTGACTGTCACTTTATTACCCCACGATGCTATATTCATATTTGCTGGTAATGGGATCATTGTCGGCGAAACGGCCGTACCTAAACATCTTCGCATCAAATAATGGCTCCTCGACTTTCATCACCAAATCAGCCATCATCAGACCGACCGCGGGGGAGAGCTTGAACCCGTGTCCGCTAAAGCCGCTGCATGTATAAAATCCGCTCCCTGCGGGCAGTTCGTCGATAATGGGATGCCAATCAGGCGTAATGGCGTAAAGTGAGGCGTAGCCGCCCGTGCTTTGGCTCAACTCCATCGCGGGATAACGCTTAATCAGTCGCTCGCCTGATTCCAGCACAAAATCGTCAGAAACCCCTTTGCCAAAATTGTCTGGATCGACGATGGCATCCGCTTCGGCGGGATCGATTAAACCGACGAGGGTCAACCCCCCTGTTTCAGAACGGAAGTAGAGGGCGTGGATGAAGTCGGCGATGACGGGATGCGCTTTTTCTTCACCTGCGGGGCGGCGGAATAGGGAAACTTGCACCCGTGAGGAGGTGATGGGCAGGGAGATATCTGCTAAAGCGGCCGTTTCGGCTGCCCACGCCCCCGTCGCATTGATAATGATGGGCGCATCAACCGCGCCTGCGGTTGTATCTACGCCAACGACTTTGCCATCGGCAAAACGCACGCCCGTTACTTTTGTATCTAAAAGGAATGCGGCTCCATGCCGACGGGCGGCTTGGGCGTACGCATTGACCGTCAAATAGGGGTCAGCGTAGCCGCTCTCTGGTTCATAAGCCGCCTTGATTAAATCGGTTGAGGCCAAGCTGGGCATCATCTCTTTTAAGGCATCGGTAGACAAAATGCTGGCATCAATGCCCACCGATTGCTGTAAAGCGATATTCATTTCTAATCCGGAAGCATCAGCATTGGCGATGAGAGCGAGAAAGCCCGTAGCGGTATAGCCGCACTCGCCGCCCACATCTTCCTCAAAATTCTGGAAGACGCGTAAGCCGTAAAGTGCCATCCGTGCGGTCAATTCATTGGAGTAATGTTGGCGGATGATGGCGGAGGAGTGGCCTGTGGGGCCGGCTCCGATACTGTTTTTTTCGATAACGGCAACATTTACGCCGCGTTTGGCAAGCTGAAAGGCGGTACTGCATCCCATAATTCCACCGCCAATGATGGCAACATCAACTGTTTTTGTCATATTTTTCCTTTTTTTGACATGATTTAGTAACATCTTAGTATTTCGGGGTGAGTACAACGAATTAAGAAAGGAACAAATTGCGTCAGTCAAGTCAATCTGTTCTTTTCCAAATCTGCTGTACTCATCTCCCCAATTTTTTGAGAAGATACATGGTTTACCCTAAAAATCCTGAAAATCTGTATCTTATTCTACTGGAGTCTGGCGAAAATTGAATTTCAGTCGAGGCATAAGGGCGGTTTGCGAACCACCCCTACTGGAGAGAAAATCAAAAAACGCCAGTGTCCAGTTATTCTATTTAAACCATCTCTTCATTTTTTACACAGTGTACAGGAAAATTGGTGGGCAGGCATTAAAAACAAAAAGGCTTGGATCAAGTTGACCCAAGCCTTTTGACACGTTTTTTGTTGTAATGTTGTTGCCGCGTTTTTTGTGATGCGATTTCAATGAAATAGCAACGCTCAAAAATGTTGATGATGGTGCGATGTTGCTGTGATGCGTGCTTCAATGTGGCTATAATGTTAGCTGTGATGATTCTGCAATGCGTTTGTGATGTTTGATGATGTGTGTGCGATGTTAGCTACGATGATTCTGCAATGTTGTTGTGATGCGTCTGTGATGATTCTGTATTGTGTAAGCGTTGCTCCGTGTCAATAATTATTAGTATAGCGACTGTTTGTTACAACCATCGTTACAGCTTTCACTATCTGGATTATTCCCCTTTTAACCATGAAAATAGTTTGCCGACTGCGTTTTGCGGGCGGTTTCCACGAATGGCTTTTGTTTGTCCATTGATGACGACATCGTACACTTTTTTCTCTGTTTTATAATGCACCATCCACAATGGCAACAAAATCAATTTGAATGAGTCGATGCTCAATTTGCTTGTGTTGACGGTGAAATCTTGGACAAAACGGCCGTGTAACAATTTTCCCGGATTCCCCATCAGTTCGCGCCGAATCTGTTTGCGTGCTTGGATGGAGGCATCGGCGAGGGGAATTTGGTATCGTTCGGCCGGCCAATCGGCGAGATAGCGGCTGTCGTAGGCGACCACCCCTGTCATATCAAAATCGGCGTAGGCGCGGGCGAGTTGTTTAGACGGCCGTTTGCCCCCCGCCACCAACAGATCATCCCAATAGAGGTAGCGGCTGCCAGTTATTGGCAGCCATTTTTCCCCTTTTTGCTCCCGCCCGCGCCATACTGCTTCGCCGCCAATATCAAATGTCCATACAGGCAGATATACCCCGACGATGGGGGTGATGCGCGGGCGGTCGATATTGTGCTTTTTGAACCATCGCCCCAGCACCTGCCGTATCTCTCCTTCTGAGGTGGCGAAGGGGATGAGGGCGTGCGGCGGCATGATGTCATGTGTTTCGGCTGTTTTGGTGACGTAAACGGAGTCGCAATAAGGGCAGGTGAGGGAGAGCGTTTTGGGGGGAAGCGTGAACTCGACGGCGCAGCTTTGGCATTGCAATACGCGGGTGGCGACGGGCTGCAAATGCCCTTTGGCGGTTGCCAAGGCGGTGATAAAATCTTGCTCTATTCCGCCCATGCCGTATCTTGGCTGATAGGTTTTTTCGCCGTCGGCGTTGGGATTTTCCTCATAGCCGCAGAAATCACAGCGTAATAATTTGCCGTCGGGAGTGTAGTTCATGCGGCCGGCACAGCGCGGGCATTTGAACTGCTCCGCTTCGGCATCCAGCTTCTCTGTAGGGATTTCTTGCTTTAAGTGATTGGGGTCAACGATATCGGATTGGGATAAACGGCCGTCTAAAATTGCTATTCCCCGCCGTGCGGTTGCGTTTTCGGGGGCGACGGCCAGCACTTGCTCTAAACTTGCACGCTTGTGGGCTGGATCAGTGTACGCTTCGGACAGCCATAACCACGCTGCTACTTCGGTTTGCGGTGTGCCGCCTTGACGGATAATTTGGGATAAATAATGATGGGCGGTGCGGGGCTGGTTTGATTTTATGGCTCCAATTCCCTGCTTTAAAAGGTTGCGGGTACGCATCATTTGAGAGCGTTTGTTTTCAAAATTACTGCCCGTGTGCTGTTCACGATATTTGCGCTCGCGCACAATCTCTTCCGGCGAGGTGAGCGGCTTGAGGTCAGTTTTTTCTTTTCTATAGCCGCACGATTCACACAAACGAGAACGGCCGTCTCCAGAAAAAACTAATGGGGTATTACAATCAGGGCAGCGCATTGGAGCGGGTTTGCAAGTATGCAGGTTACTCTTACTCACCTGCATACTTGCCGCTTGCAGACTTGCAGACTTGTTACTTGACGTGTGCGGCATAGACCCAGCCGTCGGTGCCGTTGGCTGTTTTTACTTTATACCAACTGCCATCTTCGTTTTGTCCAAATAGGTCAAGTACGGAGCCGTATGGTACGCCCGTGATGATGGTGTAATTTGTGCCTGCGCCAGCACGCAGATTTGAGCCGTTGCTGATAACGGTCACGCTGCCGTAGGGGGAGGCGGAGCTTTCCAAGATGGGAAGTGCATCCAGTTCTGTATTCATTTGGGTAAAGCTGGCGTTGATCCATCCTATTGAGCCGCTACCTGTTCTTACTTTTACCCACGCATTAAATCTCGATGCGCGTCCAAGCACGCTGACAATCTGATTATGGGGCAGATGCCTGATGACATCATGGGCTGTGCTAGGGCCTGAGCGCATATTTAACATGCCTGTAGAGATGACGGCCGTTATGTTTGATAACGGTTTTGGTTCCATTGGTGGAACAGGCGGGGCAGGCTGTGCTGTTTTGGCGGGCGGCGGGGCTGCGCTGACGATGGGTAGGTTTTCCAATTGTACGCTCATCGTTGTATAGGTGGAGTTAAGCCATCCTTCATGCCCTGTTTGAGTAAGCACTTTTACCCAACTTGTTTTTGCATCCCGTCCCAATACTTGCACATAATTGTTATACCCAATAGTGGCTATGGCGGGGAACTCTACGCCCGGCCCAGAGCGGATATTGAGCATGCCTTCGTTGACATATGCGTATGTTTTTGGGCGGGGGGCGGCGGCAGGGGTCATATCTGGCAAGCCGCTGATCGGGGTGCCGGGTGTGATGTAAGTGGTGCTGACCCATCCTTTGCTATTGTCTGCTAAGAGAACTTTTGCCCATGAGCTATCACTATTGCGCCCTAATAAGGTCACGGAATCGCCCCATTGGAGGCTGGTGATGACTGAATAGGCGACAGAGGGGCCGTAACGGACATTGAGCGATCCTGTCTTGACAACGGCCGTTGCTG
Source organism: Anaerolineae bacterium (assembly GCA_015486215.1). Lineage (GTDB taxonomy): Bacteria > Chloroflexota > Anaerolineae > Promineifilales > Promineifilaceae > S016-13. Next base: position 12,251 of record WFSA01000054.1, read on the forward strand.
AGTCTGCTTGGTACGGGGCGGCGGTGACCAGATTAACGGCCGTTGCTAACAACAATATCATTATAAATGAGAGTACGATTTTGCGGGAATATGTGCGAATGTTCATCCTTCTCCTTTAGTTCTCTCTGGAAGATGTCCGAATTCTGGGATGGCTACAATGGGCAATAGAAATAAATAGATAATATAATTGAGAAAATATCCGTTTATTTTCATAATTCACTACAGTCATACGAAAACTTTCCAAAAAGATGGGTTTTTCGACATTATGACAATGCAATACTACCACAGTATACAGGAAAATAGAGTGGTATGACAAGTGGAAAATAGGGCGATTGCAACCTCGCCTTAATTCGTTTTCGTGATCGAAAATCGAAAAAACCGATCACGAAATCGATCACGAAATACGATCACGACAATCATAAGGGTGTGTTTCAAATGAGTTGAACCAAAGTGATTGTCACGGGGCAAACGGACTTAATTTACCCGAAACTATGCGCCCCGTGACTATCACTTCTACTGAAATGAAACACACCCCAATCA
>WFSA01000055.1 GCA_015486215.1 Anaerolineae bacterium
AAAGAGGGCATTGAAAATCTGGATATTGGCTTTCGCGTCTACAAAGCAGACTCCACCAATATGAAAGATGTCTACTACCATCCTACTGAGCTAACACAAGACGCATTGCCCAACTTGATAAGCAATATCAAAGAAGATCGCACCCCAGATGATCTGCTCACCCAAGTCATCCTTGATCTTGGCCTGACGCTTGACCTGCCGATTGAGCAAAAAGAGATGCTGGGCAATACCGTCTTCATCGTGCAAGGCAACGCCCTTGTCGCTTGTTTCGACGATGATATCAACTTCAACATTATTGACGAGATTGCTGATCTAAGCCCGCGTAAAGCGGTATTCAAAGATGCCAGCTTTGCCGATGATAACGGCCGTATCAACGTCGAAGAACGGCTCAAACGACTTTCTCCCGAAACCGTACTCACTGTTATTTAAGGAATGAGGGTTAAATGAAACCCGGACATGGTTCAAAATTGGACAAATCATCTTTACAATTTATCTTGTATTGGGCGATTCAACGAATCGCCCCTACAGGAGGAAATCGTAGGGGCGACCCGCTGGGTCGCCCAAAAAGTGTAAAGATCATTTCATCACAAATGAACCATGTCGAAACCCGAAAGTTGTCATTCCTGCGAAGGCAGGAATCCATCCCCATCTTCATGAGGACAAGCATTTTTTTAGAGCGATAGATTCCCGCCTACGCGGGGATGACAAATTAAAGGGTGGGGATTAAATAAATCGCCACTCCTAAGAGGAACTGCCATGAAATTACAGTTCAAACAACAAGCGTATCAGGCGGCGGCCACAACGGCCGTTGTTAACTGCTTCGAGGGTCAAAACAAAGGGCAGCAGAAAAAAACCGTCGGCAGCATCGGCTATTTACCCGATGAGATATTTGCCAATCAAAAAGTGCAACCCTCCCGTTGGGACATACTGAACAATGTACAGGAAATTCAAAAAAAACAGGGCTTAAAAGCAAGCACAGAACTAGAAACACAAGACAATATCCCACAATTCAGTATCGAGATGGAAACTGGCACTGGCAAAACGTATGTGTACATCAAAACCATGTACGAACTCAACAAACGGTATGGCTGGAGCAAATTCATCATCATCGTGCCATCCGTTGCCATTCGGGAAGGCGTACATAAATCATTAGAGATAACCACCGACCATTTTCAAGAGATATACAACAAGAAGATCCGGTTTTCCATCTATAACACCAAGAACAAATCGAACATCATCAACATCAAAAACTTTGCCAACACGGCAAACATCGAACTGTTGATCATGAATTACCAAGCGTTCGCCACCCGAAGCAAAGCATCACGAAAAATCTACCAAAAGTTAGATGCAATCCAGTCAGAACGCCCCATTGATGTCATCAAACGCGCCCGACCGATCTTGATCATTGATGAACCGCAGCGGTTCGGCAAAAAAGCAGAAGAACTATTGCAAGAATTTGACCCGCTGTTTGTGTTGCGCTATTCAGCCACCCATAAAAAAGAGAAAGAGTACAATAAAATTTACCGACTAGACGCGATTGATGCGTATAACCAGAAGTTGGTGAAAAAAATCAACGTCAAGGGCGTTGAAGTCGTGGGAAACAGCGGCACAAACAGCTACCTCTTTTTAGATAGAATCAATATCAGCACGACACAATATCCCACCGCGCATATCGAACTGGAAATAAAGCAGAAAACAGGCATAAAAAAAGTCGTCCGCAAACTGTCCGAAAAGGCAGACCTCTTCACATTATCTAATGGACTAAAACAGTACAAAGGATTTGTCGTCACAGAGATTAACGGGCTACGCAACACCGTCACTTTTCTTAACGGGGTTCAGATTGCTGTCGGGCAAAGCATTGGCGATGTAGATGAAAAGCATGTGCGGCGCATTCAAATCAGAGAAACCATCAAATCCCATTTGGAAAAAGAAGAAGACCTCTTTAAGAAAGGCATTAAAGTGTTGTCCCTCTTTTTTATTGATGAAGTCGCCAAATATCGCCTTTATGACGAAAACAATAAGCAAACAAACGGCGAATACGCCACGATATTTGAGGAAGAGTATCAAAGAGCGATAGCTGCACAAACCAGTTCTGATGAGGCGTATAATGAATACATCGAAGCGCATAGTGTGCAGTCGATTCATAAAGGGTACTTTTCAATAGATAAAAAGGGCAAGATGGTCGATGCCATCAGCAAAGCAAAATCAGAAAGGCAGAATAGCACTGATGCCAGCGCGTATGATTTAATTATGAAAAACAAAGAGCAACTACTTAGTTTTTCTGAGCCTACGCGCTTTATCTTCTCCCATTCTGCTCTGCGTGAAGGATGGGATAACCCAAACGTATTTCAAATATGCACCCTTAAACACAGCCAATCCACCGTAAGCAAACGGCAAGAAATTGGGCGAGGGCTACGTATTTGCGTCAACCGTGACGGCGAGCGGATGGACAGTTCTGTTTTGGATAATGAATTCTTCACATTGAACACCTTAACCGTCGTTGCCAGCGAATCGTATGATAGTTTTGCCCAAGAGCTGCAAAGGGAGATTATAGACTCCCTCTCCGACCGCCCCATCATGTTAACGCCAGAAGCGTTAATGGCGAATACGCTTACGAATGATAAAGGCAGGCAGTTTACTTTTAATTTTAAGGAAGCGATGGATTTGATTTGGGCGTTTAAGATGGAGGGGTATATTGATGGTGATTACAAAATAACCGACAAACTGGTAAAGGCGATAGAGAGTGATACGGTCACGTTGCCATCAGCAATCGTGCCTTTCAAAGCAAACATCTATGGCGTGATGAAAAGCATCTATACAACAGCAAGTTACACCGCCAGCAGCAATGCAAGGACGGATAATTTCCACGCTGCCATCTTGAAGCCCAATGATAATTTTGCTAAAAAAGAGTTTCAGGATTTATGGAAAAAAATAAAAGTCAAGACGGTGTATGAGGTGGATTTTGACAGCGATGAACTGGTACAAAAAAGTATTAAAGCGATAGATAGCGGCTTGTCTGTCAAAAAAGTAATGGTCAACATCACCGAGGGAACACAGAAAAAGTCTATGGACGCAGCCAGCCTGAAAGCTGGCGATAGTATGGTGAAAGTGAAAGATACGGTTGAAAGAACAGCATCATTATTAGGGGCTGTGAAGTATGATTTAGTGGCAGAAATTGTAAAAGAGACGCGGCTTACCAGAAAGACAACGGTGAATATCTTACAAGGGTTAAGGGCAGATACGTTTGGATATTTCAGGGTGAACCCTGAGAGTTTTATCAAAGAGGCTGCCATCATCATCAATAATGAAAAAGCGGCAACCCTGATCAATAACATCATCTACTCCAAAACCGACAAAACGTATAGCGATGAGATTTTCACTATCAATAATTTCAAAGGATCGTTAAGCCAGAATATTTTGGCGGTTAAAAAGCATGTGTATGATTATGTAAAAACGGACTCAAAAACGGAACGGGCATTTGCAACTGATTTGGAAAGCGGGGAAGTTCTGGTTTATGCCAAATTGCCTAATGGGTTCAAAATTCCAACGCCCGTTGGCAATTACAACCCTGATTGGGCAATCGTTTTTGATACGAAAGCATTCAAATATGTTTATTTTATTGCGGAAACGAAGGGCAGCATGGATAGTTTGCAATTAAAGGAAATTGAAAAAAGAAAGACAAATTATGCCAAAAAACATTTCGATGCGTTGAAACATGCAGATATAAAGTATGATGTTATCACCAGTTATCAGGATTTGAGAGGTAAGGTGATGTAATGATAAGGAATAAGACTTTATTAACTTACCCGTTTTACCGATATTTGAGTTTTGTCGTCCCCCACCCTAAACCTCCCCCGAAGGGGGAGGAAACTTGCTCCCTCTCCCTTTGGGAGAGGGTTGGGGTGAGGGTAAACTCCAAAGTTAAATGGGTAAGTTATTTAAGGCTCATTCCTAAGTACTGAGGTATCTTGTCCACGTTATATGGGATGGGATAAACGTAGCGCGGCGATTTTGACGAATATCTGTTGCCATAACGGAGAATTGCCGCAAGGTGCGCCCACCGGTCCCGGATTAAGCAATGCCGTCAACATGCTGATGGACGCTCGTCTCGATGCGTTGGCAAAAACTTTTAAGGGAGATTACAGTATCTTCTCAATAAATCGTGGACAAGACTTGACAAATTTCATCAGCACTTTATTTTACACGAGTATCATTAGGAAAATTTGTCAAGTCTCCCCAGAATACTGAGAAGATACAGATTACATCTGTTATGCCGACGATGTGACCTTTTCATTTGGGTGCGTTTCAAATGAGTTGAACCAAAGTGATTGTCACGGGGCAAACGGACTTAATTTACCCGAAACTATGCGCCCCGTGACTATCACTTCTACTGAAATGAAACACACCCTTTTCATTTGCTGAGTATGATGGACATAAACGCGGGTTTATCTTTTATGTGCGTAACATTCTGGGCGAGCATGGGTATCAAATCCAGATGAAGAAACGCATCCGTATACAGCGTTCACACCAACGGCAGACAGTGACAGGGCTTGTTGTCAACAAACAGGTGAATCTGCCTCGTCGCAAACGGCGGCAAATTCGGGCAATGCAACACCGCCGCTCGCTAAACCAACTCTCTTTCCAAGAATTCAATCAACTGGGCGGCTACGAATCTCTCCTCAAAATGATCGAAACGCAACGATAGAACATCCCCCATTCGTTATTCACCCTCCATTGTTCATTGTTCATTGTTCATTACCAAACCGCTTGCATCGAAAACGGCCGTCAACACCTCCGCCCTCTCCGCCTCCGTCATTAACACGGGTTTGGCATAATTTTCAATCAGCCCCGTCCACAATTCCACATTGATAAGCCGATTATCGTAAAACGTGTAAATGTCTACAAAGGTTTGTCGCGTGCCGAGCATATCCATCTGATCAAAAAAGAGATTCCCTAATCCGTAATGGATGAACGTATCATCGGCGATAGGGCTATCGGCGATAGCATTATCGGCGGTAGAATCGCCCATGAAGGCGAACCCTTGCGCGTGATGGGCTTGACTGCCAGAAACGGCCGTCGCCCCCGCCTCCGCAAATCGCGCAAAATCAATCTTCTGCTGTGGAGTGGCCGCATAATGATAAAATTCGTGATACTGCACCGTCGCAATCACCTGATACCCGTCCGCTTTTAACTGACCGATCTGCTCATAAATCCCATCATCACATTGTCGCGCTCCCCCGTTGAACATCGTCGCCCACACATAGACGGGGCCGACAGGGTTACAGCCGACAAAGGCGATTTTATTGCCATTATGCTCAAATAATGCCGCCCGTGACGCATCATCCACATTACGCCCGCCGCCAAAATACTCCATCCCGACCGTATTATACAAATCCAATGTATGCAAAAACTCATCCGCACCCCAATCGTTGAGGTGGTTTCCCGTCACCTCAACCACATCTACCCCCAATTCAAGCAGCAGTGAAAAGTAGCGGTCGCTGGAGCAGAACTGCGTGCCGCCAATTGGATCGGGATACGGGCAATCGGCGGCAAACGCGACTTCGTTGCTCACATGGGCGATGTCCGCTCGTTGAAAGACGGAGGCGACATCTTCGGCGGGGTAGCTGATACCGCGCTGCTCCATCGCAAAAGCGGTGGCGCGGACGAGCGCGGTCACGCCGCTCATGGCGACGGTGCTGATTTTATGGGGATCAAAATTGGATGGCGGCGCGTCCCAGCGGGAGAGGAAGAGGGTGACGGCCGTTTCCTCCCCGCTCACCCCGACCCGTTTCACCAACGGATACCGCTCCACATCAAAATCATATGCAAATGGGGATTGCCCATCCACCCTCAACACCTTCAACGCGGGCGTAAGCTGGTCAAAGGGGAGCAGCGTAATCGTGCTATCCGCCTCTAAGTCGGCCAGCGTCACCCCATCGCGCACGGTGGCGAAGGGGACAGCGGCGACAAGGATGAGTTCCATCAATGGCGTGCCGCCCTCGCCGATGACAATATCGCCCCCCCCGTCTGCCAGCGAGAAACGATCCCCGTTTTGGGCAATGAATCTCTCCACTCGCGCACCCATCGCGGGTTCGTCAACCCGTATCGTCCATTTTTTTACGGCCGTTGGGGTGATGGTCGGCGCGACGGTGGAAATAGGGGAAGCAACAGTCTCTGTACTGACTAAAGAAGGGGTTATAGCGGGCAAAACGGCCGTTGGTAACAGAGGTGCCATCCCCGCCCCGCCCGCATTCGGGCGTTCGCAACCAGCGAGCAACAAAAGCAAAAAAATAGTGTATACTATACGCATTATCAAAACTCTAGCCTCCACGCTCTGCACGGCAAGGCGATTGCAACCTCGTCTTTTTCAAAAAATTGAGTTAATCTTATTTTGGAATCGGACACTAATCACACTGATCTCACTGATTTTGATCTTTTTATCTGTGTTCATCTGTGCAATCAATGCCCAATTTTGAAATATGCAATCACCCTGCATGGAAACGAGAAAATCAAGGGAACTATGTCTACAATCAATCTCAAAAACCCCCATCTGTACATAAACCGTGAACTCAGTCATATTGATTTTAACCACCGCGTATTAAATGAAGCGTACAACAAAGATAACCCGTTGCTGGAGCGCGTCAAATTTCTAGCCATTTTTAGCAGCAATATAGATGAATTTTTCATGGTGCGCGTCTCTGGCTTAAAACAACAACGCTTTCTAGGCATCACCAAAACCCCGCCCGATGGTCTGACCCCGCGCGAGCAGCTCGTCTCCATCTACCGCGTCATCACCGAACTATTTGCTCAAGCAACCCATTGCTGGAATAACGTGCTACTTCCCGAACTCAAAAAAGCAGGTATTTTGGTCATGGATTACGACACCCTCAAAAAGCGGCAAAAAATACGAATGACCGACTATTTCGAGCAAGAGATTTTCCCCGTACTGACCCCGTTAGCGTTCGATCCCGGCCATCCATTCCCCCACATTTCCAATCTCAGCCTCAATCTTGCCGTAGAAGTGCGCGATCCAGACACAGGCCAAATTCGGTTTGCCCGCGTCAAAGTCCCAGACGCGCTCCCCCGTCTCATCCCCCTCAAAGCGATTGATCCCGACGATTTATTAGCTCCTGTAAACAATAAATTAGTTTGGACAGAGCAAGTCATCATCGCCAATCTGGATCAATTATTTCCCGGCATGGAGATCGTCGCCGCCACCCCGTTCCGTATCACCCGCAACAACGATATGGAAATTCAAGAGGAAGAAGCGGACGATTTACTGTTGACGATGGAGCAGCATTTGCGCCGACGGCACTTTGGCGCGGTCGTCCGTTTAGAAGTGGATGAGAACATTCACGAAGATATTTACCATATTTTAGTTTCCAATCTGCAAATTCATACAAACGATGTGTATACGACGGACGCGCCCTTAGCGTTAAGCTGTTTATGGGCGTTGGTCGGGCTGGAACGGCCGGATTTAAAAAATAAACCAGCCCAGCCAGTCACCTCCCCCTCTTTACCGACAGATATGAGTATTTTCGATAGCTTGGGACGGCAAAATGTACTATTACACCATCCTTATGAAAGTTTTAACGCCGTTGTCCAATTTATAGAGGAGGCGGCCGCCGACCCCAAAGTGTTGGCAATCAAGCAGACCTTATACCGTGTCGGCCCCACCCCCCCGATTGTGAAAGCGTTGATCCGAGCGCGTGAAAACGGAAAACAGGTCGCCGCTTTAGTCGAGTTAAAGGCGCGATTCGATGAGGAGAGCAATATCGAATGGGCGCGTGCGCTGGAACATTCGGGCGTGCATGTGGTGTACGGGGTGCTGGGGCTGAAAACCCATTGCAAAACAACAATGGTCGTGCGCCGTGAGCGGGATGGTCTGCGCCGTTATGTGCATCTTTCTACAGGAAATTACAATTCCAGCACGGCACGATTGTACACTGATCTGGGGCTGTTCTCTGATGATGAGGAGTTCGGGCTGGATGCGGCCGAGTTGTTCAACTATTTGACGGGATTTGCTAAACAGACAGCGTATCGCAAATTCTGGGTCGCGCCTGTCAATTTGCGCTTAAATATGTTGAAATATATTGAACGGGAGACGGCTTTGGGGGAAAACGGCCGTATCCAATTCAAATGCAACTCGCTCGTGGACGCACCCATCATCCGCGCTCTTTACCGCGCTTCACAAGCGGGGGTGCAGGTTGATTTGAACGTGCGCGGCATCTGTTGTCTGCGTCCAGGCGTAAAAGGGGTGAGTGAAAATATCCGTGTGGTCAGTATTATCGGCCGTTTTCTAGAACACAGCCGTATTTACTATTTTGGCAACAATGGCGATCCTGACGTGTATATCGGCAGTGCCGATCTCATGCCGCGCAATATCGATCGTCGGGTAGAAGTGGTCTTCCCCATCGAAAATCCCCAACTGCGAACCTCTGTTATCGACAATATACTCGGCGTTTTCTTCCGCGACACGGCCAACGCCCATCTTTTGCAATCAGACGGGACATATTTGCCGCTGCGGGATACGTTGGATGATGATGAACGGCCGTTTTCCAGCCAAGAATGGTTTATGAAGAACGGACACAAGCATTAGCGCATACAAAGAACGATCCGCAGATTTCGCAAAAATCTGCGCTAATCTGCGGACAATATCACTTATAAGAATATCATGTATCTTCTCAATAAATCGTGGACAAGAGTTGACAAATTTCATCAGCACTTTATTTTACACGAGTATCATTAGGAAAATTTGTCAACTCTCCCCAGAATACTGAGAAGATACAATATCATTGATAAAGCGACAAAGGATTAACGAAACCGCCTTTCCACCGCTAACGCCAAAATGTCGACCATCTCATCAATTTGGGCTTCATTGGTGATGAGCGGCGGCCCCAGCATTAGCAAATCCCCATTCAAACTATCAGCGCACCCTTGCGAATAGTACGCCACCAGCCCCATATCAAATGCGTGCCGCCAAATTTCCCACGCATGATGTTCAGCGACGGGGAACGGCTCTTTGGTGGCGCGGTCTTTGACAATTTCCACACCCCAAAACAATCCCTTGCCGCGAATATCACCGACATGGGGATGATCGTCTAACGCTTGGCGCAATTTTTTACCTAGAATTTTGCCCATCTTGGCCGCATTCTCGACTAAGTTTTCTTCCTGCATGATACGCAATGTCGCCAGCCCAGCCGCCGCGCCAACGGCGTGATGGCTAAACGTGCCGCCATGATTAAAATCGCCCAGCGTCTCTTGCAACAAATTGACATCAGCCCCTTTGGCAGCGACAAAACCAAGCGGGAAGTAGCCGCCGGCTAATCCTTTGGAGGTGATCATGATGTCAGGAACGACATCCCAATGTTCCATGCTCCACCATTTGCCCGTGCGCCCCATCCCGACCAACACCTCATCGGCG
>WFSA01000056.1 GCA_015486215.1 Anaerolineae bacterium
CGGTAACGCGATCCCCGCTAATTCCCGTGTTGAGAACCCGTATTTGGCGTTCGGGATACCATGTAGACAGCAAGCCATCGGCAAACGCGACGTAGCCTTCACCCAAACCATCTCTCTCCCCAATTGGGCGGGTACGGCCGCAATCGGTTATTGAATCGCCTATGAAAAGGATGGTTTGTTGGTCTTTTAATTTCATAGTTATTTATTCTGTAAGTGTTCTTTCAATTGCTCTACAGTTAAGGCTGGCTGTCTCCTATGAAGCATTGCATGACAGTTAGGGCAAACTGGAATAAGCCCTTTAATCGGGTCTAGTTCGTACTCTTCTTTTATATCTGCAAGAGGCACTATATGGTGAACATGGATATATTCTTTGCCGATAGAGCCATAGAATTTTTCAAAATTAAAGGAACAAACAGCACATCTATACCCATAATAATCAAGACATTTTGCTCTAGCACTTGAATTTCGCTCATAGGCATTTACTGTTATTTTTTTTAATGCACCCTCGATATAGCGTTCAGGGGTAGCTATTTCCTCAGGTAAATACGGTATTACATCGTCAAGTGCATACCAATCATCTCCATCTTTTTTCAGATATTTCGTGGTTAGTTTAGGGATAATTTTTTCTATTTTGGAGGGACCAATTCCATCTTTATTTTTATGGGCATCAGAGAAAATGATCGGGAATGTTTTTAACTGATATCCTTCTTCATCAATCAGACGAATGTGTTCCCTTGATTGTTTATAAGCTGGCTGCTTTCTACCTCTTTCACTTATCTGCCAGCTTTTACGCAGTATTAACGACATATTATCTTCTGCATAATGATCCCATGCACCGAAAATGATTACCTTTTTTTTCTCATTTATAAATGACCAACTCCACGTCCAATTATTGCATGTAGCTCCCTGCAATTTAATGAATCGTTTCCGACTCATTGTTGTTTTTGTCATAGAAGTGATTTTATCGTCTTCCCCCAACTCGCTATACGTTTTAATAAGCTTGCTTTTGGCTTTCTGTGTATTACCCAAGTTGTGTAATCCTGTTATATAGCTCGTGTACCGTCCAATGCTAGTGTTCACTGTCGGCCTACCGTGACGCACAGAAAGATTATTGTAACGGTTATACCATACTGGATTATTTTCAATAGCCAGACAAATCTGGTCAGTGATGTCCGTTGGATAAGGTTTGCTTATTGTATCTAAAACAGTCTCAACCAATTCTTTAATATCTTCCGTTTTCATTTTGTCTCTCGTTTTCTAGAATTTGAACCGTTCGGAAATTCCGAACAGTTGCGTTCAACTGTTTCCAAAATGGAAATGGTTCAACTTCGCTTAACTCAAGTTATTCGGAAATTCCGAACAACTTAAATTAACCTACAATTGCCGTTCTCTCCTCTTTCTTGTGTGGCGCGTCAGGCGCGTGTACGCATGTTCATAAGTGCCGTACCAATTGATGGGTCTGTCGCTTAATTCGGCTTGCCGTGCAGATAGTTGTTGCAAACGGCCGTCGTACATGTCAATTTCATCAATACCCAACGTCTCTTGTTAAGTTTTTCGACAAAATTAACATCGTCATACCGTATTTGGTATTCCATTTGAACCTGAGAAATCGTTTTGTAATCGCTGAATGACATATAAACCTCCGTCGTTAATTATCAGTATAGACGAATTATAAAGCAGAAATCCACTTGTTCAAGGGCGACCCAGCGGGTCGCCCCTACAAATTATCGTGGCAAGCTGGCGGCGGCGACGGCTTGACCGACACGGCCGTATTCATCCATCATTTTCCGCATCGGGTCAGACAAATCAGGCTCAATGAAATAGGGAGAGATCAAACCGTCGTTTATTTTCATTATTTTTTCAGCGCAACGAGCGTTTTGCTAAACAGTATCTTTGCTTCGCCCTGCCCTTGATTGGGATCGTATCCCGTGATCTCGTACCCGTGCGATAAGAGCAAAATCATCATGCCCGCATACCGATTCATAGATTTGACAGTGACCATTTTATAGCCGCTTTGCAAGAGCAATCGCTCTTGCTCTTGCAATAGCTGTTTGGCAATGCCCTGCCGACGGTGATTGGGATGGATGCCGCCGAGCCAACTGTAAAAGCTGCTGTCATCTAAAGCGTACCCCAGTTTGAATCCCGCAAGTTCACCGTTACTTTCGGCGAGTAATAGTAAAAAATCACGGCCGTTAATTCGACTCTCATACTCGGCCAAGCCGTGTGGGCTCCTTAGTTCGGGTATTATGGTGTGAATGGCTGACACTTCGGCCAATTCACCTTTTCTGATTGTGAGCATACTTTCTTTGGGCGACCCAGCGGGTCGCCCCTACACATTATCGCGGCAAGCTGGCGGCGGCGACCGCTTGACCGACGCGGCGGCTTTCTTCGTCGGGGACGTGCAGAGCGATGCGATCCGCCAATTCAGGGAATTCGTCGCGCAAAATTTGGTTCGCTTTCTCCAGAATAATCTCGCCGCCGCGCCCAGAGGTGACACGGCCGAGAATCAACAGATGCTCATACTCATAAAAATCGGCGTAATGGGCGATGGTGTAGCCCAAATAGATGCCGATGCTCTCAAAAATCTGCGCCGTCGCTTCGTCGCCCATGTCGGCGGCGGCTTGGACGGCTTTCAAGCGGGTGGGCAGTCCCATCGTTTCAGGAAAAGTCCAGCCAGCGGCAGGGGCGAGTTTATTGACTGCTTGCTGCGAAAAATAGAGTGCGCCCACGCCCGTATCGCCCGACCACTCATCGGCGACGGCATCGGGGTTGTAATCCAGCGGGGCGAAGGCGAGTTCGTTGAGCCAGCCCATAATCACCCCTTCTTGGCTGAGGAAGCCGACCGCTTCGCTCGACCCCATCGCCATGCCCAACATGCCGTTTGTACCGAGCGATAATGCGCCCGCCAACGCGGTCACGTCGCCGTCGTTGATAATTTCCAGCGGCACGCCCATCTCTTCCCCAAATTCGATAAACATTGGCTGCACGATGTCGCGGAATTTATCGGGGTTGTTCTTGATAACGGTGCGGAAAAGGGAGGCGACCATCGGTTGATTGTCTACCCATACGCCAGCCGAGCTGCCGCCGATTTTGTCGAGACGGGGCATTTTGGAGGCGGCCAGCTTTAAGCCTTCGCGGATACGGCCGCGATGGTACTCTGGATCGGCTTGGGTAGTCGGGTCCCATGGGATTTCGGTGCTAAAAATCGGCTCGCCATCGACAACGGCCGCTAATTTATAATCGCTCGCCCCCAAGTCGAAGCCGATGCGACAGCCTTGCAGATGGCCGCCGAGTGCAGAGCCTGATTCTTTGGCGGCGGGGATGTCGGCGGCGAGGGTGGGGATGACGGTAAACGGCCGTTTGTAAACCTTGCTCATCAACGCCGCGTCAAACGCCCGTGTGCCATCAGGTTGGTACGCCGCTTGGATGTGTTCGCTGATGAAGGCGGGCGCGTCGATGAAAATTTTCCATCCTCCGCGCGACCACAGGATAAATTTGATGGCTCTTTCTATATAAAGGATCGATTCTGCGTCGTGCGGGGAGCCTTGTGCGAAAATCTCGAATTGAGCGCGATGCACAAGCCCCGCATTGCGTTCAATGCCAATGGTGACGGTGGCGCGTTCGCTTACAGAGGTTACAGCGCGGCGATAATTGCGGTTGCCTAGCACCATCGGGCGGAAGCCAGGGTCTAAGGGGGGGATTTGATTGGGGATAATTTGGAGTAAGCTGTCTTTCTGTACGTTCATGTTTTTATGTTGTCCGCAGATTTCGCAGATTTACGCAGATTGGTAACATGGTGCATGAAAAATATGCGCGAATCTGTGTTATCTGCGGATTATACTTTCTAAATAACACCTAATTCATGCTGTAAAACCATCGCCGCACTGCCGAGCAGGACAATATCTGTGCCAGCAGTTGAAAGGGAGATGTGCGTGTCGGCCGCGATTGAGGGCAGAATGCGGCGGTTAACTTCTTGGCGTATTGATTGCAAAAATAATTGTCCAAGTGCGCCGACACGGCCCGCGATGATGATATTGTGAATGTTGAAATTGCTGATGAGATGGGCGATGGCGATACCCAGATATTTGCCCGCGTCGGCGATAAGTTGGGAGACAAGGGGGTCGTTTTCCTCTACGGCGGCCATGATGTATGCCCAATCGGCATCGGGAACGGATTGGCGCACGTTGTCCAAAATCGCGGTCGAACTGCTGACCGTTTCCAGACAGCCAGCGTTGCCGCAGCGACATGTTTCCCCGTCTTCAACCACGACAACATGCCCGATTTCAGCTGCGCCGTAACCGTCACCGTAATATAAACGGCCGTTTATCACAATGCCCGCACCCACGCCCCGACTCGCTTTGATGACAATTAAGTTGGAGCTGTCGCGCTGCTCGCCAAAAGTATATTCAGCGATGGCGGCCATATGGCTGTCGTTGGCGATGTAAACGGGGATGTTGTAGCGGGCAGTCAGCAGGTCGCGGATGGGCAAATCCTGCCATCCCAGATTGACCGCTTGGCGGATAACGCCAATCTCTTGATTGACCACGCCGGGCGTGCCAATGCCAATACCCAAAATCGGGGCGGACACTTGCTCAACCAAATCGTCAATCAACTTAAACACTAGATGTAAGGCGGATTCGGCTTTGTCGCCGTTGGTCAAGATGGTGCGGCGGATGGTGATGTCACCGTTGAGATTGCTCAATGCGCCGCGAAATTCGTGGCTGCCCAAATCAACGGTGATGAGTTGATGGGCATCGTGGGCAATTTGGAGGAGTAACGGCCGTTTGCCGCCGCCGCTCACCCCCCGCCCTGCTTCCACGACTAACTTTTTGTCAATCAGTACGGAAACGATAGAGGAGATGGTTGGGCGCGTTAGTTTTGTGGTACGGGCGATGTCGGCACGGCTGATTTTATCGCTTTGATAGATGGTGCGTAAAACGAGGCGGGAATTATGTCTTCGGGATTGTTGTTTGGTCGCTTTTTTCATAATGACATACTTTGTAAGTTAAGATAACTTACTTATAAAGTGTATCATCATTATTTGTGCGTGCAAGGGGGAATACTGATTTTTTAGCAATTTCGACATGGTTCAAAATCAGGAAAATCATCTTTACAATTGCCGCCATACAGGGCGACCCAGCGGGTCGCCCAAAAAGTGTAAAGATCAATTTGTCGAGAATGAACCGTGCCGCAATTTCAATTCTAAAACGGTTGCTTGCCAATAGCAGATACCCAATTACTTCATTATTAATTATTCATTGTTCATTATTTATTATTAACATACCAATCTTCATCCAACATGACTATTCCCATTATACTGGGGCGAATCATCTGCTGCCAAACGGCCGCCATATACTCTGATGAGCGTTCTCTATCATTATCCAGCCACCATTTAATGCTGGACAATAATGACCCCGCTGCATAATGTGCCAGCAATCCAACCTCAATCGGTGAATCGCCGCCGACGATTAACGCTTGGATAACTTCTTCATATAAATCGATGACTGTTTGGTACAAACGATGCCAAACGACGGAACCGCCCTGCCCGCTCAAAATCATCTGATAAAGAGGTGCATTCTGATCAACCTCATTAAAAATAATGATACTGGGCAGCGGCTGCCCGCCCATAATTGCTTGATGCAGTAACGGCCGTATCCTCTCCGCAATTTCGACAAACATCCCTTCGAGATTAGAAGCCAGCAAATCATCTTTATCTTTATAATGCAGATAAAATGTCGCCCGCCCAACATCAGCACAATCTGCAATATCACTAACTGTAATATCGTTATAATCCCTCTTCATCATCAATTCTAACAACGCTGCATACAATACCTTCCGTGTACGCAAAACACGTCGATCCATTTTTTTTATTGCTGCCATCGTCACTCCACTGATCTACAGATTACATTTGCTAATTACATACTTTGTTGTACTCACCCCGAAATATTGAGATGTTAGACATGGTTCATTTTACGCACGATAATCTTTACAGGTTGGGGGCGGGCAATCATGCAACAATGTCATCCCTTCGCCCATGCGTGTCATTCCCGTCTGCACGGGAATGACACGCATGGGGTGGTCGAAACGATGACCAATCCCCAATTGTAAAGATGATTCACCCTAATTTGAACTATGCCAGATGTTACTATATTTCTGTCTAATAATAGACATATGTCCATTATTAGACAGGCAAAAAGATTGGTTATTGACAAAAATAGCCCATTTATATACATTATGTCTGTAATTAAACAAGATGTCAATTAACGAGAATTGATTAACGTAATGGAGATAAGCTAATGAAGACCCGTATATATATGATCGTAATCACAATTTTATTCACCTCGCTTTTGCTTTCTGCTTGTAATGCAAAAAGTGATGAGCCAGAGGTTGTTGATGTAGAAGCAGCTATCAATGCCGCAGTCGCAGCAACAGCGGCGGCCGAAGCAGCATTAGGAGAGATGGTCAACACGGCCGTTGATGACGCAGTAAACGAGGCCGTTGACAGTGCAGTAAACGAAGCCGTTGACAGTGCTGTAAACGAGGCCGTTGACAGTGCTGTAAACGAGGCCGTTAACAGTGCGGTAAACGAAGCCGTTGCCAATGCCACTCCCGAACCAGAGTATGCAACATACAGTGAAGAGGAATTAATTCTGCTCATTGAAGAAAGTACACAAGAGGCCGAAGCCGCCGCAACCACCTATACAGAAGCGACGACGACGGCCGTTAGCGACAGCACCGTCACCGCTGAAGAAGCGGCAGAAATCGCCTACTATGTCACCGTTTCTGAAGAAACTTTAGACGAAGTAGACCAGATGATTCAAACATATTACGCACTCTACGGCGGCACAGGAGATGAGGTAGTGGTGGAGTTGATTACCATCGAATCACAATTGAGTGAGTTGAATGAAAGTGCAGACGAGATGGTGATTATTTTGAATGAGATCGATACAACTTTGGCGAATGGGTATGATTTGGCAGAGGAAACGATCACCCAATTGGAGCAGACAGCGGGAGAGGTAGAAACTGCCATCACAGCCGCCGCCGAGCAAACCCAAGCGTGGGCCGCCCATGCCCAAGAAAGCATCACCCTAGCCCATGAGAACTTCACTCCTCCAGAGACTGATTTGAGCAGCATTTTAGAAAACAGTATTCCAACCGACATTGCGGACTCGCAAGAAGAAGCATTGACGCAAGTGGCAGGCTACATCAACATGGCGAGCGAAGCTTTGGCTGATAACAGCATCACCCCAGAGGAGATGATCTCTCTCGCCGAAATGGGCAGTAATGCCACCGCCAGCCTGACAGCGCAAGGGAACGTGGGTTCTGCCATTATGGTCAGCAATATCAACAACATCAATCAACAAATGGCAAAAGGAGAGTTACAAGGAGCGGTCAACGGATTGAGCGGCCTGCAAGGGCAGCTTCCAGATTTATCTGGTATCACTTTACCTAGTGGAAATCGTCCTGCCCGCCCATAATAACTTTTCATGCACGGGAAGGGTGAAAAATTTCTTCCCGTGCATTTCCCCTCCCCAAATTCTTTTATCTGTGTTTACCAGTACAATCAGTGCCCCATTTTTAAGAACTGAACACCCCCTCCTCCCTCCCCGAATTTCCTCAAAAATTGCATAGCTTCTGCACATTTCTTGCAGATTTCCCCGCTACAATAAGCTAGAGGGTAGAGCAAAAGCTAGTACACGCTGGCGGAAGTCTTTGTATCTTATTTGTTGCGGGAATCAGAATTCCCGCAACTCCTATCAGATAGGTATCGGGAATTCCGATTCCCGATACAGGCGGCGTAAGCTAGAGGGTAGAGCAAAAGCTAGAAGGGATACATTCCCTTCGGCTCCCCTTTACCTCTAGTTTTTAAGGAGAGATTATGCAAGCAACAAGTGGTAAAAAAGCCGCCAACAAAAAATGGCGGCAGATTGGTATCGGTATAGTTATTGTTTTAGGTATTGGGTTTGTTTATTTGTTTATGACTATACGCAAGAACAGGGGAGAGATACTGTCAGCGATGGAAGCGCAGACGGGAGATGCGGTAACGGCCGTTATCCGTGATCTCTCCGCCACCGCATCGGCGACAGGGCAGATTGAATCCGTGCAGACGGCGAACTTGTCGGCCAAAACGCCCGACATTGTACAGGAGCTATTCGTCACCGTTGGCGACAGCGTGCAAAAGGGTGTCCCCTTAGCGCAATTAGATACGGACGATCTCGTTTTCCGTGTCACCCGTATGGAACAGAATTTGACACTTCAAGAAGCGAATCTAACGACTCTGCTTGATGGAGCGACAGATGAAGAGATTGCCGCCGCAGAAGCGGCCGTTACCAGTGCAGAACTCGCCCTCGCCGACCTTTTAGCAGGGCCGACAGAAGAGCAGATCGCTGAATATGAGGCCAATGTCCACGCTCAACAAGCGAGCGTCTACTCCGCCTCCGCTTCCTATAATAGCGCACTCGATTCCGTCAGCGATACAGCCGTCGCCCAAGCGCGGCTTGACGTGATCAACGCCCAAACCGCTTACGACAATGCCAAAGATGTCAACGACAGCTTCGCCAACGCCCAGACCAATGACGCGCTGGAAGATGCGGTGACTGATTTAGCCGTCGCCCAAGCCGCGTTGGACAACTTGCTGGACGGCCCCAAACAGGGCAATGTCACCAATGCGGCGGGAAATGTCTCAGCGGCCGTCGCCAGTTTGGAACAGACAGAGGCCAATTACGACAAACTGCTCGTCGGCGCGACCGCGTCCCAGATTGAAGCAGCACAAGCGACATTGGCACAAGCAGAATCTACGCTGGATAAGCTGGTCGATTCAACCTCCGATGCCGATTTGGCAATTGCAGAGGCAGAGGTAGAACAAGCCCGCCTCGCGCTTTTAGATGCAGAGGAAAGTTTGGCCGATGCGACGATTACGGCTCCATTTGATGGGTTGATAACGGCCGTCAATATCACAGAAGGGGAGATGGGCAGCGGCACGCTGTTCCAAATCATGTCCAATAATCGCCAAGTCGTCCTCAGCATTGATGAGATTGATGTTGGCAGCATCAATATCGGACAACAGGCGACCATCACCCTGGAAACGTGGCCGAACGACGAAATCAGCGGCGAAGTGACCGCCATCGCCCCCAGCGCGACGAACAGCAACAATATTGTCTCCTACGACGTGACCTTGACGCTGGATGAAAGCGGCGTTGATCTGCCCATTTTGGCAGGAATGACCGCCAATGCTGATTTAGTCACCGATAATTATGAAGATGTGCTGGCTGTCCCCAACGCCGCCATCACCGCCGACCGCGAAGCCGGCACATACAGCGTCAACTTGGTGACGGGTGAGGTGGACGAACGAGGGATGCCAATTGTGGAAGAGACGGCCGTTACCATCGGCTTAAAAGATAACGATTTTACCCAGATTCTCAGCGGTATCTCTGCTGGAGATGAACTCATCATCGGTGAATTGATCGCGCCAATACAACGCTTCCACGGCCCCTTCGGCGGTGGAGATGATGAGGACGAAGAGGGAAAGTAGCGCCAAATATGAGCGGCGAATGATCCATCCACCGCTCATAACACGCAACGGAGTTTAGCATGATTAAAAAGCAGAAATGGGTTTTACTAGGTATTGGTTTACTCTTGGCAACCGCCCTCTTCATTTCTATTAGAAAGGGGCAAAATCAAGCCACAGCAGATGAGAGTGTGGACGGGCAGGAAACGGCCGTCGCTTTTATCGGTAATTTATCTGAAAGTGCCACCGCAAGCGGCACAATTGAAGCAGGACGAGATGCGACTTTATCGCTGGCACAGTCGGGGATTGTGAAAACGATAGAAACGGCCGTTGGCGATGTCGTATCGTCAGGCGATCTATTGGTGCAATTGGAAACGGCCGCCCTCGAACGTGCCGTCCTCTCCGCCCAAGCGGATATCGCCATCGCTCAAGCCAATTTGGATAATGGGATGGATGGCGCGTCCGATACGGCCATCGCCGCCGCTCAAGCACAATTGGACAGCGCAAATGCACGGCTCAACCGCACCATCAACGGGGCGACGGATGAAGAGATCGCCGCCTCCGAAGCGGCCGTTAGAGCGGCCGAAGCAAAAATATGGTCAGCGTCAGGCAATTTGAGCGCGATCAATGAGGTCAGCAGCTCTGACATTTTGGCAGCGCAAGCAGATTTAGATGCCGCCTTAGATGCACAGGAATCAGCGCATAATATATGGGTGATGCTGGCCGATTGTGAAGAAGATGCCGATGGCACGCATAGCTGCACACCCAGCGACAGCGACCGCATGGATTCGGCCACCCAACAAGTTGCCGCCGCTAACGCTCAAGTCGCTCTAATGCAGGCACGATTAGACGATTTAAGCAATCCTGACAGCAACAGCGTCGCCAGTTCGCAAGCGGGTATCGCCTCAGCGTCGGCTCAATATGATGCCGCCGTCGCCCGTCACAACGCTTTACTTGCCGACGCGACGGAAGCGGAAATTGCCAGCGCAAAGGCAGATGTCGCCAGCGCAGAATCTAATTTACACGCTGTATTGGATGGCACCACGGAGACGGAAATGTTGGTATTGGAAACGCGGCTGGCGCAGGCGCAGACGGGATTAGCCGAAGCAGAAAATGCGTTGACTGACGCGCAATTGCTGGCTCCTTTTGATGGAGTGGTGACGGCCGTTTATCTCAACGAAGGCGAAATGGCGGCTGGACGCGCAATACAAATCGTGGACAACAACAGTCTGGAGGTCGTTCTCAGCGTGGATGAGATTGACGTGGGCAATGTCCGTGTCGGCCAAGAGGCAATTATCACGTTGGAAACGTGGCCTGATGTGGAGATTGAAAGTGCGGTGACGGCCGTCGCCCCCAGCGCAGCAGCAAACAATAACGGCATCATCGCTTACGATGTCCATCTCAGCTTGGGCGCACACGATCTGCCCATTTTGGTGGGGATGACGGCTAATGCGGATCTAATTACGGCGAATCGGGAAGATGTATTGCTCGTTCCTAACTCAACGCTCACTGCTGACCGTGAAAACGGGACGTATTCGGTCAACCTGGTCACGGCAGGGGCGGATGGGGAAAGGATGATAACGGCCGTTGAGGTTACTGTCGGCCTGCAAGATAACCAGTACTCTCAAATCACGGGCGGCATTGTCGAAGGGGATGAACTGTTAATTGGTGAACTGACGGTACCTATTGAAACATTTGATGGACCTCCAAGACGGTAAACCATCATCGCGTTCCCACGCAGAGCGTGGGAACGCAGACTGGACGCTCCGCGTCCCCCTGAGACGAGGAAGATATTATGAGTAAAAACAGCAAAACGGCCGTCATCAACATGACAAATATAACAAAATCTTACGAGATGGGAACGCAGGTTGTTCACGCCTTGCGTGGCGTGGATGTTTCCATCAAAAAAGGGGAAATGGTTGCCATTATGGGACCATCTGGCTCTGGCAAAAGTACGCTAATGAACATAATCGGCTGTTTGGATGTGCCAAGCAGCGGCGAATACCACCTGGATCAGATCGATGTCAGCACGATGGATGATGACGAACAAGCCAGAATTCGTAACAAGCGCATTGGCTTCGTCTTTCAGCAATTCAATTTGCTGCCGCGCACCTCTGCGCTCAAACAAGCCGCATTACCATTGATGTACTCTGGATACAGCTTATCCGAACGCAATCAACGCGCCCGAGAGGCGTTAGAACAGGTCGGACTGGGCGACCGCACCGACCATCGCCCCGACGAACTCTCCGGCGGACAGCAGCAACGTGTCGCCATCGCCCGCGCCATCGCCGCCAACCCCAGCATCATCTTAGCCGATGAGCCAACGGGCGCATTAGACACCAAAACAGGTGAAGAGATCCTCGATCTCTTCGAGGAATTTAACAAACAAGGGATGACCATCATCATGGTCACCCACGATCCAGAAGTAGCTGAACGTGCTGAACGCACTATTTGGCTGCGGGATGGATTGATTGTGGAGTAGCAAACAAGTTTGCAGGTATGCACGTTTGCTAACTATCGAAGTAACTACTCAGCCATTATCCAAATTAACCACAAAGACACGAAGAACACGAAGTTTTTTAAGATTTTCTTTGTGATCTTTGCTTCTTTGTGATGAAATAATTGATAGGCTGAGTAGTTACCTATCGAAGGGATATAATGAATTTATCAGAGAGTTTTTTAACCGCATTAGATAGTATTTTAGCCAATAAAATGCGGGCTGTGTTGACAATGCTGGGTGTCATTATCGGGGTCGCGTCGGTGATCGCGTTGATGGCACTTGGCACGGGCTTTACAGCCGATATTACTGACCAAATCGCTGACATCGGCACTAATTTGTTAATGATTTCCACCGATTTTGATAATAGCGGCGGCTACAAAACATTGAGCATGAGCGATGTGGATGCGTTGTCTAACCCGCTCAACACGCCAGATATTGACAGTGTGTCAGCCAATGTCGGCGGAATGCAGATCGTTGCCGCGAATGGGGACTCTATGAGTACCTCTGTCTCGGGCGTTACCGCTAATTATTTGGCAATGAACGGCTTGGCCGCGTTTCAATTAGGCGGTGATTTGACCGAGAATGATGTAGACACAAAGGCGCGGGTCGCCGTGCTGGGTGCCGGCATCGCCTCCGATCTATTTGGCGATACGTTCCCGATTGGTGAAGATGTCAAAGTTAATGGCGTGGGGTACGAGATCGTCGGCGTGTTGGAAGAGTCGGGCGGCGGGTTGGCGGGCAATACGGATGATTCCGTCTTCTTACCCATCACGACTGCCCAAAGTCGCATTTATACCGAGCGCACCCGCAGCGGCGACAAAATCATCTCTTCCATCACCGCTAATGCGGCCAGTGCCAAGCAGGTGGAGCGTGCTATCGAGCAGGTCACGCTCACATTGCGCGACACGCATAATATCAGCTATGGCGATGAGGATGATTTTTCTATCTTTGACCAAACCAGTCTGCTGGACACAATCAGCACGGTGACAGCTTCTTTGACCGCCTTTTTGGGTGCAATCGCTGCCATTTCGCTGGTGGTCGGCGGCATCGGTATTATGAACATCATGCTGGTCAGCGTGACGGAACGAACGCGAGAAATCGGCATTCGCAAAGCGGTTGGCGCATTACGGCGGGATATTTTGGCTCAATTTTTGCTGGAATCGTTGGTATTGAGTCTGCTGGGCGGCGGGATAGGGATCATGCTGGGCTGGGGATTGGCGGCTATTGGCAGTTCACTGTTTGATATTGTGGCAATCGTGGAATTTTCAACGGTGATGATGTCTTTTGGGTTTGCAGCGGCCGTTGGGTTAATCTTTGGTATTTATCCAGCGTGGCGGGCGGCTAGTTTACGGCCGATTGAGGCGTTGCGGTATGAGTAAATCTAAGAAGTCACGCTTTTGGCAAAAGCGTGACTTTTCTGGCGCAGGCATTCAACGTCTACCCTCATAAACAAACGGTAGTACATTTTGTGCGATGCGTTCGCCTGACCGATCTTTTTCGATTTCAAGATCATATCTTGTTTGCAGGTTCATCCAGAATCGTTCAGAAAGGCCAAAGAATCGGGATAATCGCAACGCGGTATTGGCAGATATGCCCCGTTTGCCGTGTACAATCTCATTGATGCGGCGGGCAGAGACGTTTATATCTTTTGGGTGTGTTTCATTTGGGTGTGTTTCATTTCAGTAGAAGTGATAGTCACGGGGCGCATAGTTTCGGGTAAATTAAGTCCGTTTGCCCCGTGACAATCACTTTGGTTCAACTCATTTGAAACGCACCCGTTTCATTTCAGTAGAAGTGACAGTCACGGGGCACAAAGTTTTGGGTAAACCAAGTCCGTTCGCCCCGTGACAATCACTTTGGCTCAACTCATTTGAAACACACCCATATCTTTTGCAAGGCGATATTGGCTGATCGCCATTGGTTCAAGAAATTCTTCCATAAGAATTTCACCGGGATGAGTTGGTGATAATCGTTGTTGTTCAGCCATGTCAATACCTAATGATAATCTATAATTTCAACATCATAAGCATGTCCATCTTCCCACTCAAAACAGATACGCCATTGCTTAGGGAAGGTTCGTTTTTAACTTTGGACTTTCAGGTGACAGGCACTTGGCAAGTGCCTGTCACCTTGGCCACATTCTTGCGCGGCGTTGAATCTGAGGTGGCAATTTTTCGTGAAAACTGCCGTTTGAAAAGCCGTTCTGCCTCTCTTCAGGCAAAGTCGTGAATCATAGGGAACAATGACGCTCTCCGTTAATAGAGTCAAGTATGAAAAAAGAGACATGATTTAAAATGAAGAAAATCATCTTTACAGTTTATGGGCGGGCACAAGGCCGCGCCCCTACAGGAGTAAATTGTAAAGATCATTTGTATCTTCTCAGTATTCTGGGGAGACTTGACAAATTTTCCTAATGATACTCGTGTAAAATAAAGTGCTGATGAAATTTGTCAAGTCTTGTTCACGATTTATTGAGAAGATACGATCATTTCGTAAAAAATGAACCATGCCAAAAAAGATAAATATTATGGATAATAATAGTTCCAAGAAGTCAGGCTTTTCTGAAAAGCGTGACCTCTCAACACGAGACGACCTCTCTTCCCGTCAAATCCGCAAGGAAAATGATCGATTAACGTTAATCATGGTCATTTTTACGCTGGTGGTGGTGGGCAGCCTGTTGATTGGGCTGATCTATGGCTGGCTGGCGATATTGACGGCGTTGCCGTTTTTGCTTGGCGGGGCGTTGTTGATTTTTGTGCCGTGGGGGGTGTTGATACTGATTGAGAAGTGGCGGGATGGGTTAGGATAGGTGCTGTGGCGGGGAAAATAGGATACAGATTTTCTGGATTGTTAGGGTGAACGCAGATAAGCAAAAGGAATCCGCGTTTATCCTGATAATCTGCGTTCTATCCGTTTCCTCCGTAATGTCCCACTCCGTCGCGCTGTCTGCTTCAATTGTGATCGTGCCGATTTGATTGTGTTGTGTCATGTCGCGCCCTGATTATGATTCGCCGTTGATGTAGAGTGAGATGAATGTGTCTGTATCTACGTTATACGTTGTTTGGAAGTAACAATCGCCGCCGTCTTCGACGAGAACGGCCGTTTCCAACCACTCTTCCCCCATCTCATTACAAAGAAAGCTGGCGTAGATGAGCCGCTCGCCCGCGCGGTCAAAGCCAAAGTATTGACGCGAGTATCGGGGCAGCCTTTCGTTGATATGATCTGCTTGCGGCTGCGCGTTTGTCTGCAAAAAGGCGGGCAAAGATTTTTCTAAAGCGGCAATATCCGCCTCTGTCGGTGTCCATGCTTCATCATCTGGTTTGCCCATCCAGTGGATAAATTCGGCCGTTTTTTCGGCAGGGAAGAGTACGCCCGTGTACGCTTCTGTTTCGATGAGAACGGCCGTTGACACTCGTTGAAATCCAAAAGCGTATTCAGCATCGGCCGATGTATACGGTAATTTTTGTGGTGTAGTCAAGATATATCCCTCAAATTGAGCGGCGATCACTTGCCCATTTTCGGGACAATCCCCGCCCGGTGTCGTGGCAAAAATAGCGGCGATCCCGTCCTCATTGCTGAGTGCGCGACTGTATACGCTTGGGTCTAAGACGAATGTGATATTGGCTAACGGCCGTTCGCCCTCATCCCACGCCCCATTTCCATCCTCATCCAGCCACGCCATCGCCGTCGCCGATTGAAAACAGTCCGCTTCTACCGCAGGAGTCGCCGCTTGCTCAATCATGCAGCTCGGCAATAAGAAAAGTGCAAAAAGTGTGAGTAGTTTCGTATACATAGTTCTCCATAACGGGGTTGCAAAGTAATATAGGAAGTTGAGTCAATCTTGTTTTGAAATTGGAGTATCTTCTCCATAAATCGTGGACAAGACTTGACAAATTTCTCATTAGAAAAATTTGTCAAGTCTCCCCAGAATACTGAGAAGATACAAATTGGACATTAATTACGCTGATTTTACCCTTTTATCTATGTTCATCTGTGCAAGCAATGTTCAATTTTTAAAATTGCAACCGCCCTGCTCTGCAACTTCGCCGCCCCGCTTACTTCCGACTAACCTCTACAATTCCCCATGTGTCATCTGGTAGATAGCGTAATTTATAATGCGTTTGGGGTTCGTCGCCGATGGCTGAATGCAGGCTGTAGGTGAAATCAATCGCGGTGATTGTCATCATGCTGTCGCGTGTGAAGGAGATACGGCGTGCTTTTTCGTCCCCGCCGCCTTCTAACGCGACTAATGAAAATTCAAGGCGGGATTCGCCGACAAAATCGCCTTGCTCATCTAAGGGGATAGAATAAATATCGGAACTGCGGGCGGAGCCATAATAGAGCCGTTTGCCCGTCAAGCCATTGAATACGCCCAGCCCGATGACATCCATATTGTCAAGGGTGGCGGCGGGTTGGCCTGTGTCTAAGTCAATACGGACGATGCGACCGACCTCTTCGCTGGCGGTGCTGCCAGCCAACGTGGCGGCGTACAGGCTATTGGTGTCACAATCGTATGTTAAACCGATGACTCCAAACGGATTCGAGGCGGTTAACGGCCGTAACCCCTCCACATCCAAAAATTCCACCATCTCCCCCGTAACCGTATCAATTCGATAAATTTTATTTTGCTCTTCCAGCGGATTTAGATCCAAGCTGACCTTTGGTACTGGAGAGACGTATAAATTCCCATTGGCATCGCGGGTGATTGGGCCTAGATAGCCCGCATCATCCCAAGATGGGTGTTGGTACACATCAAGCGCATTGCCCGCACCATCCAAATCAACCAATGCTGCACCAACATAGTCGGGTAATGAGGTACTCAACGCGGGTTGATTAAATCCCATCTCGCCCATAAAGATGGGGATGTTTTGGCAATAGCTGGTCACCCCAACGGGTGAATCCAACGGGATGGAAGTCGGCGCAGGCTCTGTTTTTGCGCCGCATCCCGCCACAAATAGCAATGTAAGAATGGATAGTATTATCTGTTTCATCATATTCTTTAGTTTTCCTGACATGGTTCAAAAATAAGAGGTTAAAGCAGGTATTTTCGTAACTACTCAGCCTATCAATTATTTCATCACAAAAAAGCAAAGATCACAAAGAAAATGTATCTTCTCAATAAATCGTGGACAAGACTTGACAAATTTCATCAGCACTTTATTTTACACGAGTACCATTAGGAAAATTTGTCAAGTCTCCCCAGAATACTGAGAAGATACAAGGAAATCTTAAAAAACTTCGTGTTCTTCATATCTTGGTGGTTAATTTGGACAATGGCTGAGTAGTTACCTATTTTCTGGAATAATTTGTGTATGTACATAACAACCCCATCAACAGCTACTCAGGCAAATTATCGCATTTTAAAACTGATCGAACAACTTGTCTCAGTTGTGTCGAAAGGCACGGCACTTGGATTGAATGATTTGGCGAGTGTGATATTCAACGCCTGCGGCACAGTCGGCGGGGAATCAACGAATTCTGGGGATGGAGCCGGTTTAGGAGGTGGAGAATCGACGAATTCTGGGGACGAAGCCGATTTAGGAGGTGGAGAATCGACGAATTCTGGGGACGGAGCCGATTCGGGAGATGGAGAATCGACGAATTCTGGGGACGAAGCCGATTTAGGAGGTGGAGAATCGACGAATTCTGGGGATGGAGCCGATTTTAGACCTCTGAAAACCCACCCGTCGCCATTTTGGAATCTCTCGTTTCCCTCCTATAATCCTCTCCATACTTTCATCTCTCGTCTGGATAATCCAGCGTGATTGCCCAGACACAACCCAAAGGAGGCTCTTATGCCGCAATATAAAGCTCCACAAAATGATGCAGACAGACGTAATTTTATAGAGAAGACGTTGCAAACGGCCGTTTTAGACCAAGCCGCCAGCACCCCCTATCTGGACACCGTTTTGGTTGATGAATTAACCACATTCTTCGCCACCTTCGATGCCGCCTACCAAGCGGCCACCGCCGCGTTAGGCACGCGCGTCGGCGAATCGGCCGAAAGCCAAGCGGCGATGGCGGTCTTGATAATGCACATCAGGCATATGTGGACGGCCGTTTACAACCGCGCCCAACGTCAAAATCTGTCCGCCGAACTGCTAAAGTATTATAAACTGGGCAGCGATGGCAGCCGTCCCAGACCAAGCAGTCAGTTGGAATGGATAGGCATGGGCAGCGATTTAATCGCAGGGGATGCCCAAGCGGTCGCCGCTGGCTTTGCCCCCATCGCCGAACCATCCGCTCTTGAACTGCAAGCCGCACTGGACAATGCCAAAGCGGAAGCGGGCGATGTGGTCGCCGCTGACCGTGCGTATGACCAAGCACAAGAAGCTCTTGCCGCCCTGCGCCCCCGTGCCAACGCACTCATCAAGGAAACCCGTGATGTCATCCTGTTCGCCACCCGCCGCCAAGATGCGTCCAGCCAACGGCGTATCCTTCGCAGTTATGGGGCGGAGTACACGTACTTGGTTGGTGAAGTGGTGGATGTTGGGGATGAAACGGCCGTTGGTGAGGAAGGATAGATAACGGAACAGAGTGGTTCAATCTTGAAGATTGGGCCACTCTCATGTGTTTTTTACTTTATCGTGATGGGTATAGGCAACAACTTTGCATTACTATCAAAGGATTACATTATGAAATTAAAGAAGGTTGTAGTACACAAGTACAAGTGTTTTGAGTCCGATCAGAAATTTGAATTAGATAAAAAAGTAACGGTTCTTGTCGGTATGAACGAGTCAGGAAAAACATCAGCATTAGAAGCAATTGCTAAAACAAACTATTTTCAAGATGATAAGCAATTTAAGTTTAATCGGACTCATGATTACCCTAGAAAAGAGAAAAAGAAGATTGATAAAAGCGGACAGAATCCAGATGCAATTACTTGTACATATGAAATCCCTCATTGGTTGTTACAAGAAATCGCGGACGATGTTGGAAAAGGGATTCTTGAATCAGAGGAATTTTCTATCACAACAAAATTTGACGGTGAAAAGGTATTTGGCAATATACCAGCGAATAACAAAAAATTTATTCAACAAAAAACCAAATCATTAGGTATCGCAAGCAAGATCATGAATGAGAAACTTGCACAGGTTAATTCCCTTGATACGTTTAATAGATTGGCATCTTCATGCACAAATGAAAAGCAAGTCTCTGCATTTGGAAAGTTGAAAAAATATTTTAAATTTAATGGGTCTTGGGGAGACCCTGTTGGAAGATATATTGTTGAGAAATATTTAAATGAAAACTTGCCTAAATTCCTTTATTATGATGAATATCTGACACTCCCATCAAGAATTAGTATTGAAAAACTTGAACAGAATCAATTGAATGATGGTGAATATAAAACAGCTAAGGCATTGTTTGAACTAGCCGATATCAACACAGCTGAGTTGCTTAAATCTAATGATTTTGAAGATTTTGTTGCAGAGCTTGAGGCGACTGAAGCAATAATTTCGGAAGAACTATTTAAGTATTGGAAAACAAATAAAAATCTTCAAATTACCTTTCGGATTGATAAAAGAGTTGAGACCAACCGCAACCAAAACAGTAGGATAATTGAACATATTTTAGATATTCGTGTTAAGAATAAGGGCGTTTCGCTACCCTTAAAAAATCGTAGCAAGGGATTCAATTGGTTCTTTTCTTTCTTAGTATGGTTTAAAAAAATCCAAGAAGATAAAGGCTCCAATTATGTTTTGTTGCTTGATGAACCTGGATTAAACCTTCATGCATCGGCTCAAAAAGATCTTCTTAGATTTCTTGAGGATTTATCTGAAAATTATCAGATAGTATATACGACACACTCTCCTTTCATGATTTCATCTAAAAATCTGAATAGAGTCAGAACTGTTTTGGAGACAGATAGTGGTTCAGTCATTTCTGATAGCATACAGGAGAAAGATCCAAATACGCTATTCCCGTTACAAGCTGCGTTAGGTTATGATATTGCTCAGAATTTATTTATAAGCAAAAAAAACCTTCTGGTAGAGGGTGTTTCCGACTTAATTGTTTTAACTGCACTATCAGGAATTTTGGAATCTGATGGTCGAATTGGATTAAGATCTGATATTACGATTGTTCCTACTGGTGGATTGGAAAAGGTTGCAACATTTATATCCCTTCTAAGAGGATCCGATTTAGAAATAGCTTGCTTGCTTGATTCGTACACTGATGCTAAAGGTAAAGCTAAGATGGATAAAATGATTACTGGGAAGATAATTCACGAAAATAAAATCAGATTCTTTGATGAATTTATTAACTACTCAAAGGCTGATCTTGAAGATTTGTTTGCTAAAGAGGACTACCTTAAATTATTTAATTCAGCATTCTCAGAGTTTGAGAATGTAGCATTCGCTGATTTAAATTCAGATATCGAGCGTATAATCGTACAGATAAATAAGAAAATCAGTAAGAAGAATTTTAATCATTTTAGACCAGCTAACGAATTGGTAAAACTAGGTGTTAGTGAAACTTTCTTTTTGGAGGAGAGTCTTGGTAATTTTGAGAATATGTTTGTTGAAATAAACAAGTTGTTCGATTGAAATTTTGACGTAGCATATTGTAGAAGTTCGCTACCAGCATAAAAGTAGTCAATAATTATTTATTGGCTACTTTTATACTAATCGTTTCTTTTCGCCACCTCCCCCAACGACAAATACACTGGCCGCCGCGACTCATTCGCCCACAACAGCCCATACCCCGCCTCCGCAAAGTCCGTCCTCCTTGCACCACACTTGCAGACGTTGCCCCATTTCCGCCACATACAGCCCGATTTCGATCCGATAATCGCGTACTCATCGACGATGGCTTCGCCCATCGCCCACCTGTTGCTGGGCGGCGATGGCATCCAGTCCTGTTGCCACGCGCAACAGCTTCCATCGGCGTTTAGCAGACTGGGCGTAGGTCAAGTTTGCAAACATGACCTACACCCAGCCCAGCGAAATACGCCCGCGCTCCGCGTCCACATCCTGAATCGTCACCAGCACGATGCCGCCGACGCTCAACTGCTCCCCGCGCGGGATTTGACTGCGATGCAGCAACCCATCCTGC
>WFSA01000057.1 GCA_015486215.1 Anaerolineae bacterium
ATTAGGAAAATTTGTCAAGTCTCCCCAGAATACTGAGAAGATACAATCCTCATTCCTAAGAAAACGTCCAGCCCCTATTATTCTCCGTTCCCCTGCTCATAAAAACAAAACATCGTATTCCCATACTTACGCTGGTCGTATAATGTCAAATTTTGTAACGCGATTGGCTCGTACTCTTTTGGATCAATCTGGGCAATGACGATGCCGCCGCTCGTTAATAGCGCGGGATTGCGGTCAACATCTTGCAACGCCGTGATCCACAACTTCATATATTGCGGCGGTGCGATGTAGATGAGATCAAACGGCCGTCCCCCCCCCCTCTTCAAATATGCAAACGCATCCGTCTGCAACACCGTCCCCCGCTCCGCCAGTCGTGTCACCTTCAAATTTTGTTGAATCGTGTTGATCGCAGGACGAACCTTGTCAGTAAAGACAACCTCCTCCGCCCCTCGACTCAACGCCTCAATGCCGACCTGTCCCGTCCCTGCAAATAAATCCAGCCAGCGCGAACCGCGCACAAACTGTCCCAAAATGTTAAACAAACTCTCTTTGGCACGATCCATAATCGGCCGAGTAGAATCCCCCGGCACCAACTTCAACCGCCGACCCTTCGCTGCCCCGCTAATAACGCGCATCTTCCAGAAGATAGAGAGAGGAGATAGAGAGAGGAGATAGAGAGAAGTTGTTTGCATCATGCACACAACACAAATAAATAAGCCTTCTATCTCTACACTCTATCTCTCTATCTTTCTATCCCCCCACACTCTATCTACTTCCCCATCCGTTCCGCCACAATTTTGGCGATGTCGTCGGGGTTGTCGGCGACGGGAACGCCCGCCGCGCGTAATGCTTCAATTTTGCCTTCGGCCGAGCCGCTGCTGCCTTCCACAATCGCGCCTGCATGTCCCATGCGACGGCCGGGAGGGGCGGTACGCCCAGCGATGAAGGAGGTGACTGGTTTTGTCACATGCGCTTTGATGTATTCGGCCGCTTGCTCTTCCGCGTTGCCGCCGATCTCACCGATCATCACGATATGCTCTGTGTCGGGATCATTCTCGAACATTTCCAGCACATCAATGAAATCTGTGCCGTTGATCGGGTCGCCGCCGATGCCGATGCAGGTCGTTTGACCGATGCCCAAGCGGGTCAGCGCGTCGATGACCTCATAGGTTAGCGTGCCGCTCTTGGAAACTACGCCGACGGGGCCGGACATGGCGATGCTACCGGGAATGAAGCCGAGTTTGGCTTCGCCGGGAGTCAGCAAGCCGGGGCAGTTCGGCCCTAATAGGCGAACGCCATCTTTGCTGTCGATGTAATTACGGACAGCGATCATATCCAATACAGGGATGTATTCGCTCAAGCAGACGACGAAGGGGACACCCGCATCAACTGTTTCGTAAATCGCGTCTACTGCAAAGCGGGCTGGCACGATGATCATGGAGGTATCTGCGCCTGTCGCTTCTACCGCTTCGCGGACGGAGTTGAAGACGGGAACGGTCACGTCGCCCGCCTCAAGAATTTGGCCGCCTTTGCCGGGTGTGACCCCAGCGACGACGTTTGTGCCGTACTCGATCATTTGGCGGGCGTGGAAGCTGCCTTCGCGCCCAGTGATGCCAGAAATGACGACTTTGCTCTCTTTATTTAGTAATATGCTCATGCTGCACCCCCTGCAATGGCTACCGCTTTTTGGGCTGCGTCTGAGAGGGTAACGGCCGTTTCCATCTCTGCATCTGCTAAAATCGCCAACCCTTCTTTCGCATTTGTGCCGGCCAAACGGACGACCATCGGGATGTCCGTATCGACCATCGCCAGCGCATCCACAATCCCTTGTGCGACTTCATCGCCGCGCGTGATGCCGCCAAAGATATTGATCAGCACCGCTTTCACTTTCGGATCAGATAAAATCAACTTCAATGCGGTCGCTACCGATTCCGCTTTCGCACCGCCGCCAATATCCAAGAAATTAGCAGGTGAGCCGCCAAATAAATTGACCACATCCATCGTCGTCATCGCCAAGCCCGCGCCATTGACCATACAACCGATATTACCATCCAATTGGATGAAGTTGATGCCCGCCGCCCGCGCTTGTTTTTCCGCTTCTGGCTCTTCGGACAGATCGCGCATCGCTTCCAATTCAGGTTGGCGGTAGAGCGCGTTGTCGTCGATGGACATTTTGCCGTCTACAGCCATCAACATACCGTCATCGGTGACGATGAGCGGGTTGACTTCAGCCAGCGACGCATCACTGTTGACGAAACTGGCGTATAGATTAGTGACGATATTGTGGAACTGTTTCCACTGCTCGCGCGGCAATCCCATCCGCGAAGCGATATAGGTGGATTGGTACCCTTTCACGCCCAGCGCGGGGTCAACATGTACTTTGATGATCTTTTCGGGGGTTTCTTTGGCGACAGCTTCGATATCCATCCCACCAGCGGCCGATGCCATAATCATGGAACGACGGGCGGCGCGATCAATCAAAACCGCGAGGTAAATCTCTTTATCAATGGCTGATTGTTCATCAATCAACACTTTATTGACGGTGAATCCTTTGATGTCCATGCCCAAAATTTTAGCGGCCGCTTCGGCTGCTTCTTCGGGGGTATTTGCCAATTTAACGCCGCCAGCTTTGCCGCGTCCGCCAATATGCACTTGTGCCTTGACGACGACTTTGCCGCCTAATTTCTTGGCATTCTCGCGGGCTTCGTTGGCGGTATACGCCACGTCGCCATCGGGAATCGGCACGCCGTATTTGGCAAAAGTTCGTTTTGCCTGATATTCGTGTAAGTTCACTTAAAGACTCTCCTGTGATTCGGGCTGGGGTGGGAAATGTGTGGGATGTTCCTACCCAGCTAAAAATAAGGGCATGGTTCATTTTATGCGAAATGATCTTTACAGTTTAAGGGCGACCACAAGGGTTGCTCCTACATGAGAAAAATCGTAGGGACGACCCTTGTGGTCGCCCAATATGACAATGCATTGTAAAGATGATTTTTTATTTTAAACATATCTTCTCAATAAATCGTGGACAAGACTTGACAAATTTCATCGGCACTTTATTTTACACGAGTACCATTAGGAAAATTTGTCAAGTCTCCCCAGAATACTGAGAAGATACTTTTAAACCATGTCAAAATAAGAAAAGGCGAACACCATAATGACGGGGATCGCCTTTTCATGCTTAAAAAGTTCAAGCGGGATTATAGCACGCGGAAGGTGAGGGGGAAAATGGGGGTTTTTCTGTGCTGGTGCAGCTTGGCCTACCTTCTTCGGGGCTTTTTGTAGTGCAATTTTGTAAAATTGCATGGTCAAATTTGCAAATTTGACCTACGATAATTGTCGGAGAATTTCCGCCAGTGCTAGGGCGATTGCAATATTCAAAATTGGACACTGATTGCACAGATGAACATAGATAAAAAGATCGACATGGTTCATTTTTGATGAACTGATCTTTACATTTTTTGGGCGACCCAGCGGGTCGCCCCTACGATTCTCTTTTGTAGGGGCGATTCGCTGAATCGCCCAACACAAGATAAATTGTAAAGATGATTTGTTAATTTTTTGTGCCAGAGAATGATTTCAATCCTTGTTTTCCAACACGTGGCGCATACGTTCAATCGCTTGCTCGATATTTTCAATCGAATTGACGTAGGAGAGCCGCAGGTATCCTTCGCCAAATGCGCCAAAAGCGGAGCCGGGTAATAGTGCTACCCCTCCATCCGCTAACATGCGATTGGCTAATGCCGCTGAAGATAACCCCGTCGCTTTGATATTGGGAAAAACGTAGAATGCCCCTTGCGGCGTTTGGCAGTTTATCGCGGGCAGATCGTTCAATCCGGCCACAATTATATCCCGCCGTTTTTTGTATTCGGATACGACTGCCTCCACTTGTGCTTGCCCGCCTGTCAACGCTTCTACGCCCGCGTATTGGGAAAAATGTGCCGTGCAGCCGATGGAATGGGTCAGCAACAGTCCGACTTTATGCGCCAACGGTTCGGGCATAATGCCGTATCCCAGCCGCCACCCTGTCATCGCGTATGTTTTGGAGAAGCCATCCATGATGATGGTGCGCTCGGCCATGTTGGGCAGGGAGGCGATGGAGGTGACTTCGATATTGTCGTATACAATACGGCCGTAAATCTCATCAGACAGTACCCACGCATCATACTTTTGGGCGGCGGCGGCGATATGTTCCAAATCCGCTTTGGGCATCACCCCGCCCGTTGGATTGCTGGGCGAATTGATGATGATCATTTTGGTGTGATTATTGATTAGGTTGTCAAAAGCGGCCAAATCAAAGGAGAAATTATTCTCCTCTTTTAATGGAATCGGCACAGGGATTCCCCCTGCGACGTGAATCATCGCTTCGTAGGTGGGGAAGCCGGGATTGGGGTAGATGACCTCATCCCCTGCTTCGATCAGGGCGAGTGTGGGGAAGAACAGATTTGGTTTTGCACCCGGACTGACGACGACCTGCTTTGGAGAGATATTCATCTCTCTGCGTCGGCCTGCATCTTGGGCGATGGCTCGGCGTAAGGATGGCATCCCTGTTGGCGGCGTGTAGCGTGTTTTGCCTGTGGAGATGGCTTGGATGCCTGCAAGACTGATATTGTCGAATGTCTCAAAATCGGGCTGTCCGATTTCTAAATGGATAATGCTGCGTCCATCCGCTTCTAATTTTTGTGCTTGGGCTAAAACTTCATATGCGCCTTCTTGTTTTAAGGAGGCTGTTCTTTTACTGAATGTCATGGTTTGTTTCTCTCCTAAATATAGGGTGTGGCGATGGGTATTTTCGAGTGAGGGATGGGACGCAGATTTTCAAGATTCTCAGGTATCTTCTCAGTATTCTGGGGAGACTTGACAAATTTTCCTAATGATACTCGTGTAAAATAAAGTGCTGATGAAATTTGTCAAGTCTTGTCCCCAATTTTTTGAGAAGATACTTTGCTTCTTTGTGGTGAAATAATTGATAGGCTGAGTAGGTACATTTTCTTTATCTTTATCTGTGTTCATGTAACTTTTCAATATTTTGTGACAACAATGGATGAAAGAAATAAACAGATGGTGCAGTTGAGGAAATATCTGTTTATTTCCATAATCTGTTGTAGTCATACTAAAAGTAAAACAGTGTCTCGTACTCATTTTATCGGGATCGTTATGAACTCTGCGCCGCTTTCAGTTAGCAGGCGTTGGCCTGTCATGGGGTCGTAGAGGCCAAAGATGATAGCGGCGGGGATGGTGTTGTTTGGCAGGGGAAGGTGATGTTGCTGCAGGAAAATGTCATTGGCGTGCAACGAGTGGGGGTCAACCCATAAGCCATCATCGCCGACGAGAAAATTGCCGTCTGTATCTTGCAATTGGGTAAAGACCGACAGTCGCGCCCCTGCATACACGTCGGGCGGGGGCGGGTTGCTGATGAGGGTGAAGGGGGGCTTCTCGTAGGCGGGTAGCACTGTCCAGCCGAGTTCAAGGACGGCTTGATCGGGTTGATAGGAAACGGCCGTCCAGCAGATCCCATTCTCAAAACAGACTGCCTCCTCCTTTGTTTCTACAGCGCGGGTGATGGAGGTCAGCGTGTATCCACCGACGGGGATACCGTCTTTTGCCAGCCAATTGGTATATGGGTTGGTGATGGGCGGGTAGTTGGTGAAGGAGAGGGCGGGGCTTAAAAAGAGAGCGCGTTCAGGATTGAACCAGCGCACATTGTCCGTCTCTTCTGCGTCTATTTCCAGAGCGAGTTGATCCCATCGCCCAGCCAAATAGCTGCCGATGCTCACGTCGGCGATCTCGTTTTCATTGAGATAGTCTGCGACCTCTTTTATATCCGTGCGATACAAAAAGCGTACCATCCCGTGTGAAGGCCACTCGACAAAATAGTCAGGCAAATCACGCACGGTGATGCTGCCCACAAGCAGTAGTGCTAATGCAATTTGCCCGATCCGCGGCCCGATCCCCGTCTCCGGATCCCCGATCCCGACTGCCCAAATAGGCAGTGCGGCGATGAGATAAACGGCCGTTTGTCCCATAATTGTATGTCCCAGGCTGGCGGGCGGCACGCTGATAAACGCGGGCGAAATCCCAGCCAGCCACCAGATGAGCAGGAAAGCGGGAGCGTAGCGCGTGTTAGGCAGTGATTGACGGGCGGTGAATAAGGTGAGCGTGTGATAGAGGGCGATGAGGATGCCTGTCCAGAAAAAGAGTGCGCCGATAGTGCCGAAGACAGGGCGGTGGGGGATATTGTACAGCCATTCACTATCCCCATCGGCGTGGAACATGGAAAAAGTGATGATGATATGCTCTTTTAGCGGCTCAAAATTCCCTTTTTTGGCTTCAACGAGCGGGACGGCGAGTTCGGCGATGCGGGATTCGGATTTGGGTTGGCGGTTTAGGGTGAGGAAGAGGGGAAGGGCGATAACGGCCGTCATTAACAGCATCATCCCCCAGCCGCGCCAATGCCGTTTGACCTGCTGGCGGTCAAAGAGAAGGAGCATCCCCATGAAGGCGAGCAAAATGAGCGGCAGTCCGCGACTGGCAAAATAGGTGTAGAAGCTGAGACCAGCGAAAACGGCCGTCCATAGATACGCATAAGAGCGGCCGGCCGAGTCCCCTTTTTTCTGATGGGTGAACCCGCGCCAAAAAAAGTAGAAAGCGGCCGTTGCCAGCAGCGGCATAAAAATGTGGCGCAATCCGATGCGGGAGTACATTAACGACCAAAAACTGACGGCGAGAGCTGATGCGGCCGTCACCCCCGTCCACTCATCAAATAGGTTGCGCCCCAATAGATAGGTCAACGGCACGGCTAATGCTCCCAAAATGGCCGAAAGTGCCCGAATACCCATCCCTCCCGCGCCGAAAACGGCCAGAAAGGCGGCGTTGAGAATGTGGTACAACCCTTCATGCCCAGACGCATCGGGGTAATAGAGGGCGATGTCGCCGTCAAGCACTTTCTGCGAAATAACGAGCGAATTGATCAATTCATCGTCGCGCCACCCCTGCGGCATGTCGCCGATCTGCCACAGGCGGAGGGCGAGGGCGAGGAGGAAAAGGGCGATTGGGATGAGGGGCTTTTTAGTCATATGAATAATGAATAATGGGTGGGATCACTCTACCTCTATCTCTATCTCCACCTCTATCAAATCGCCGATGCGGGGGCAGGTTTGGGCTTGGCGGCGGCAGAGGCCGAAGGCGATGGGGTAGCGGCCTGAAGGGGTGTCGGCGGGGATATGGATTTCGTGTAATTGGATGAAATGATCGCCCGCCTGCCATCCTTCGCTGGGCACGTCGAGCTGGTCGGCTTGGGCGATGGGGATGCGGTCAGATCCTTGTATGTGGGTGAAGAGATTGGCTTGGGTCAACGGCCGTTTTATCTGCCACCACGTCGCCACCCGTGCTGTCTCTCCAGCACGAACCGTTTCTGTTTGCAAGTCAACCCCCAAAAAGGTGAGATACGCATTGCCGGCGGGGGCGGCTGTGGTGAATTGGTCTGCCCATATCGCCAGTGTCGGGGAGCGTTTGATACTGTAGATGTCGAGCGGGCGGTCTTCGTCGTCGGGGCGGAGGGGGAGCGTGTGGATGAGAACGGCCGTTTGCCAATATCGTTCCATTGCGGCGGGGATGGGGGTGAAATTGGGCAGGATTATGCTGCTTTCGTCCGCATCGGGGAGGAGAAGGGCGGCGCGGGCGTTGAAATAATGCAGGGTTACGTCGTCGTTTTGCATTGTCATTTTTGCCAGCGCGGGGGTGTGGAATGGGGCGGGGGTGATGGTCGAGACGGCGGCCTCTCCATGGCCGTTCTCGTTTAACCACTCCATCGCCGCGACCATCGTGCTTTCATATTGAACACGGACGGCGGGGTCTTGTCCCCAGATGATGAAGTAAGTGTTGTAGGTGAGAACTGCCGTCGCCCCAAACAGGATCAGTACGCCCGTATTAAACCATCGCCCGGTCTTTGTCCATCCGTTCAGCCACGCCAAAGCGAGCGCGGGAAAGAGGTATAAAACGGGCTGCATCCCTATCGCTTGCGTAAAGCTCCACTCTGGCCCCGTGATGAGAACGGGCGCAAGCCCAGCCAGCAGCCAGAGGATGGCGGCGAATAAAGGGACGCTGATTTTACGAACGAAGAACGGTTTTTTCTTCCGTTTGCGGGTGATGATGGATGTGATGATCGCCCGCAGGATGAGCAGGAGTTCAAGGATAAAGAGGGCGTTCATCGCCGGTGGCAGGAGCGGTTGATGGGGGATATTGTAACGGGCAATCCAGTCGCCATCGGAGCCGATGATGCGGAGTCCGTCGCCGATATTTTGCAGTAAGGGGGCGATATTGCCGTCGAGAACGGCCGTTAGCGGGGTTTTCAACTCGTCAATGCGCTCTTCGGTGTTGGGATGGGCACGTAAATAGATAAAAAGCGGCGCGGCGATGAGTAAGGAAAGGGTGAGGGTGACGGCCGTTTGCTTCCATACATTGCGCCATCGTTCCCGTTCCGTCACCCATCCAAACAGGAACAGCGATGGGAAGACAAACCATAGGCCGCGTGATGGAATATAGGTGTAAAAGCTCAATCCCAAAAAAATCCCTGCGCCCACAAACGTCCCGATCCCGGTCTTCCGTCCCCCGATCCCCTTCCAATAAAACAGCAACGCCAATACAAAGAGTAACGGCAGCAGTTCTGACCGTAACGCTTGTCGACTGGTCGCTGCCGCCCAAAAGCTGACAGCGAGGCTGGCGGCGGTGAAGAGGGCTGTCCGTTCGTCGAATGTGTCTCGTGCCCAACGGTACATGGCGGCGATGAGGAGGATGCCTGCCCATGCGGAGATGAGACGCGGGGCGAGGGTGACGGGGCCGGTGATTTTCATTAGAACGGCCGTTACATAATCATATAACGGCTCGCGCCCGTAGCCGATGGTGAAGTAGAGGTCGCGCACGCCGTCGTTGGCGATACTCCAGGCGGTGATGCCGTGATCGGCTTCATCGTGGGTTAGGCCGGGAGGAAGGGAGGTTAATTTGTATAGGCGCAGGAAAACGGCCGTTGACAAAATCAATAACCGCCATCCCCAGCGTGAGCCATACTTTTTATATCGTTGCATAATGGGGGGAATGGTACGCAATTGGGCGCGTCGTGGCAAATGGGGATTGGTTTATGATAGGACGCGGATGCTTCGCACGTGGATTTGGCGGATGAATGCGGATAAAGCAAAAAAAACCTGCGTTCATCCTGACAATCCTGAAAGTCTGCGTCCTATGCACAATAGATCACTCCCCATCAATCAATTTGCTCAAACTTTTTGTCTGTTCCACCCATAAACCGACCAGCCCGATGCGTAGTTGATACGCCGTTGTTGCGCCGATCATTGTTTCGGCCATGATGTCCCGTTGGACGAGATGGTCAAGCGCGGCTTTGAGATCGGGCAGGGAAGGGGAACGGCCGTAAACCGCCAATTTCTCAATCATTTTTTCAGGATGAAACGGCCGTTCGCTCTCCATTAGATGGGAAACGGCCGTTAAAATCATGCGTTCCATCCCTGTTGACCGCTGCCATAGATACGCAAAATGTACCCCGCCTAATTGCATCATCTCAGTCAATGCCCCATTCACATCCGAAATCGTCACATACCCATTTTTCTGTTCATTAGCCCGTTTGATAAGCGCGTAGCAGACTAATTGCAAAAAGTACGGATGCCCGCTCGTCACTCGCAGGATTTTATCCAGAGCCAAATCATCATAAATAATATGCGGGCGGACAGGTTCGGTGATGACGCGCACGGCCGCTTTATCATTCAGATAGCCGATTTTGCGATAGAGAGCGATATTGAACAGCACCGACCAATACGCCGCCGTCATCTCTTCCAGCCGCCGCGTGCCGACAAAGATAAAACTCAATTGCTTGCTATGCTGCATGAGATGGCGCAGATAGGTGAAAAATGTTGGCGGCAGAATGCCATCGTTGACCAAATTCTCGAACGCCTCAAATTCGTCGAAGACGAGCAGCAGCGTGGATGCGGCGGGCAGTGCTTGGCGGATGCGGGGCAGGAATTGACGTTGAAAACGGCCGTTTGCATCCTCTCCCCACTCCTCCAGCGGCGCGACATCTACCGACATATCATACAACGATAAAGTGTCGCTGATCTGCCACGCCAACTCGTGTAAAAGCGCGGGCATCCCAGCGGTGATACCGAGAGATTGGCAATCAATGTAGACGGGGATGAGCGTGTCGGGAAGGTTCTGCTCCAGTCGCAGGAGAAGGGACGTTTTGCCCGTGCGCCGCTGCCCGACCAAAATCATCACATTGCGCCGCGCCATCTGCCCTGCGTTGTCGGCGATGAAGGAGAATAGCTCCTCGCGGCCAAAGAAGAGCGGGCTGTTGCTCCGCAATGGTGCGCCCGGCGAGTACGGATTGGGGATTGGTTGAAACGGCCGTTGCGGCGGCAATAAATGCACCATATCCCCAAATTGTATTTGTTTATTGTGGTGGTGATGGTCATCATAATTGACTGTCACCGTCAGGCGGAAGCGATCCGTCTCGTGTAAAGTGAGGGTGAAGGTGAGCAAACGGCCATGTCCTGATGGCAATAAGGGAATAATTTGCGGTGACGAGACGACGCTGTATGCTGGATTTTTGTCCAGCGTGGCGAATAGATTTTTGGCGGCAGCCCGCCCTTCATTTTTGATCTCGATCAATAAATCAATATATTCCGATGGGGCGATACGGCCTGTTTTTAGCACGACACGCAACCGCGCCTGCCCCTTTATCTCTTCGATGGCCGCCGTCACGATGGCGTGCCACCGCTCCACGATGGTGATGAGCAACGGCCGTTCCATCGTCACCTTTTGCGCGGGCAATGTGCCTTGTAAGCCGTTTAACAAGGCCGCCGCCTCATTCAAATAGAGCAATTGATCGTTAACCGATTCCACCCGCTCGCTGTCTCGCAGATGGGTCAGGATGGGCAAAAGATCGGCGACAAATTGCTTTGTATACGGCTGTTCGGCTAATTGCAGTAGGCGTGGGCGCAGCAAGCTGAGCGCGGTGATGGAGGAGGCGGTCAGGCAGGGAGTGCTGATGGCAGTAGTTTGAACCCATCGCCCTTGCCCCAGCCAATTGCGCGTGTGGTCGCAGGCTAACGCCTGCTGTAATAGCGGCAGGGCATTGAGCGGGCGGTCGGCAAGCAAAAATAGCCCGTCGGCCAGTGCGGTGACGGCTACGTTTCTCCGTTGGCGGGCGAGGGTGGCGATATTGAGCAGGAGGTCGGGTGTTTCGCTGATATGGCCGTAAAGTTGTTCAAAAGCGTGCAAAGTGTTCGCCTCATTGCGATCAATTTGACGGTAAAAACGACGGGCGCGGGCATCAACTGATTGTTGTGACCAACGGATGAATAGGATGATGCTCAAAATGAGGGCGAAGGTGAATAGGATCAATCCGCCCATGATCCATTCTATTCGACTGGAGGGGGACGGGACGACGAAGGGGGCTGGCGGCGGTGTCAGCACGCCCGCATGGAACGGATCGGCGTAGGTGAAGCGGTACGGGATGTTTGCGCTGCTGTTCGGCGGCGAGACGATATTCCATTGCAAATTGTTACCGCCGCCGTTGAGCAGCATCTCCCCTTGCCCAATCCACTCCTTTGTCACAGGGTTTTGGATTTCTAATTCAAGCCGTATCTCATCATTTTCAACATCGTTGACGGAGATGGAGAAACTGTATTGATCTCCTTTTTCGTTGACGGCCGTTTTGGGTGAGGTCAATAGCGGCGGCCAATTTTCTTGGGTGCGGAACGTCTGCGCTAATCCATTTTGGGTGACGGCCGTTAATCCAAATGGCCGCTCTTGCGAATGGCGCAGATTGCCCAATCCGAAAATCGCGCTCGACAGTTCCACCTGATTCGTCAATCGCCGCTCCTGATCGTATAGATAGACAAATCCGTCCTTATCCCCCAGCGCGATGTCAGCCGTGCCGTCGCTGTCCACATCTCCCCAATATAACGCCGTCATTTCCTCAGCGATGGGCATTCCCCACGCGAGATGCGGCTTGCCGTCCAGCACATTCAGGCGCGTCAAAACCGCTTCGCCCGCCAGCAAAAACGCGCGGTTGCCGCCCTCTCCTTCGGTGTGCAAGACGGCTTCATTTAATGAGATTGGCCATCCCGACAGGGGAGTACCGCGCCGATTTAGGACCCATATCTGTTTGTCGGCGGTCAGCAGTAGCATAGAGGCGGCTTCTATTTTGGGGAGCGCGTATAAGCCGATGATGGGCGCGTCCATGCTTAATAGTTTTGTGGGCGCGTCGTCGGCGGGTATCTCAAAAAGGGTGTTTTTTCCAGCGGCGATAAGGCTGTTTTCGCTGTCGGGCAGGGGGAGCAGATGGGTGACGGATTGTCCGATCTGCTGTTCGCTCAATCTTACGCCGTTGGTGGATAGGGCGGCGACAGTGCCATTGTCTAAGCCGATGATGATCTCATCGGCTAAGGTGCGGTTGATATTTTGGGTGATGACGGCCGTTATCTCCGCTTCAAACTCTTGTTTCCATAATAAATCTCCGTTTGCGAGCCGCATCTCAATGCCGCTTGTTTCGGGGCTGTTGCGGGCGACAATGATGGCGAGCTGCTCATCGTTTGGGCGGGCGTAAGGGAGTAGATGGCTGATCTTTCCGCCCGGTTCGACGATCCAGCGCGGGCTGC
Source organism: Anaerolineae bacterium (assembly GCA_015486215.1). Classification (GTDB taxonomy): domain Bacteria; phylum Chloroflexota; class Anaerolineae; order Promineifilales; family Promineifilaceae; genus S016-13. Next base: position 12,669 of record WFSA01000057.1, read on the forward strand.
CATTGGGATTGATACGGTGTAAACGGCCGTCTTGTCCGCCTGTCAATAGATCGTCAACGCCATCGCCGTCAAAATCGATCGTCAACATACAGCTTGGGGCGGAGAGCAGCGGGTAGCTCCACTCTTGCACGATGTCGTTGCTGCCGACGCTGCCGCTGAGCAGGGTGAGGGTGGCGAACTGTGCCGAGAGCAGTTCGGGTATGCCGTCATGGTTGATGTCCAGCAGGCGGCTCAGGCTGGTGGTGTCGAGATCGGGGGCTGTTTTGAGGATACGGCCGTTTGCGTCCAGCAGTACTCCGTCGGCTAAATTGCCATCCCCCTTGCTGAGCAAGAGTGAAAAAAGGGGCTGGCCGGCGGTGGGAAGGACGGGTAATGTGTCCAGCCGCATCAGCGTGCCGCCATCTTCGATGAAATTGTGCCATAGCTGTGTGCCGTCTTCGTCATAAGCGGCATACACCCCTTCGTCTGCGCCCACAATCAAGCCGAATGGGGCGGCGACGATATGGGTGATGGGAGGGTTGAGCGAGCGTGTCCACAGCCGCTTTTGCTCCCCATTATACAGATAAAAATCCCCCCGATCTGAGCCGACAGCGATGCGGGCTGGGGTGTTATCGGTAAGCAGGGTAAGGGTGGTGATATGTCCCGAGAGCGGTTGCGCTTTTTCCCAGACGGGAGTGCCGTCAGCGTCGAATAGTTCCATTTGGCTGAAACGACGGTCGGGATTGAACAGGGTGCGGACAATTTCAGAACGGCCGTCGCCATCAATATCCCCCGCTGCGATGAGCGGAGTCACATCGGCTGTGTTAAAACTCTCTTTTTTATATGCCCATTGACGGATACCTTCGCTGTCGTATAGTTGCATCTCACCTGATTCCAAGAGGAGTACGATCTGTTCATTTTTCGCGTAGTCAGTATAGCTACTACTCAATACAGGCAATGGAATGACCGCTACTGGCCGTAACGCTTGCTCGGCTAACCATCGTTCCTGATCGGATGTACCCGCTCCTGTGATGCGTGAAAGCGGCGGTGCGAAGGAGGCGATGGCACGCCGCCATTTTAGATTGCTGTCAATGTCGAGTAGTAGTAAATCGGAGGCGGTGGCGAGGATGATGGCGGGACGGCCGTCTGTTTGAATGGTGGTGACGGCGCGAACGGGGGCGGGGGCGGTGTATTCCCAGAGGGAACGGCCGTTTGCGTCTATAAGTTCGGCCGTCCCGTTTGCGTCAATCAGGAGCAGTTCATCCACGTCATCCCCATCCACATCAAGCGGATGGATATGCTCTAATTGAGCGGCGGCGGCGTACTGCCAATAATATGCGGCGGACGATTGGGCGGCAACGGGGAACAATGAGTAATGAGCAAAGAGTAATGAACAAAGGGTGATGAAACTGTTAAGGACAGTGCTGTCAAAGAAAGTCCGTATACGCTTATCCATAAGAAAAGGTTGAACTCAACGGCTCAATTTGTTCATTGTTCATTGTTCATTATTCATTGCTCCGCAGCGTGTATCCTACGCCACGCTCGCTGACGATGCACTTTTGATGGGGGGTGATAGCGTGACGGAGCCGTTTGATGAGGGTTTTGAGCCGATCTGGATCGGAGCTGGGAGACCCCCACACGGCCGTTTCTAATTCATCTCCATGCACCACTTCACCCGACCGTTGGCAGAGACAGCGCAGCAGGTCAAATTGGGAGTTGGTCAATTTCAACAGGCGCAACTCTGCCCATACTTGATGCCGCTGCTCATCAATGACGAATAATCCCGCCTGAATGATCCCATCTGCTTCTTGCCGACGGATGAAGTCGCGTAATATACGGTTGCTATAGGTGAAGCGGGCGCGATCTTTCTCGACATTGGCGAGGATGAGCAGACATTGTTGCTGCAAATGGCGCACGCTGTCCACATCTCCCCCAGCTATGATAAGCGCGTGTTGTTCATCAACGCTTAAGTTTTGCCATAAGTAATGAAGGTGGGAGTCGGCCTCGCTTTCGATAGCGTTATTGAGGTTGGCGAATGGCTCCATATCAGCCCCGTGCGCCATCGCCTGATAAGCGTGATACCCAGCAATATGCAAAAAGAAGGGATGGGTGCCGACGAGAGTGAGCAGATGGGCGGTGAGGGCAGGGGAGAGGTGATATGCGCTGTCGGCGGTACGTTTTTCCAGCAATGTGCGGGCTTCATCATTGGTGAACAATCCTAGCGGAACGGTGACGAATATGTTGAAGAAGGGGGAACTGAGTATCTCTTCTTGGGCGGTGATGGCAAACAACGGCCGTTGGCTGGCGGTTAAATAAGCGAGTCCATATTTGGTGGTTAAGCCGCGCAGACGGGCGAAAAAGTAAGGGGAAAGTTCGGGATTGCCCGCTAATAGTTCAAACTCGTCGAGCAGGATGATGACGGGAATTTCTTGGCGGTATAGTTGGCGCAAGGTACGATCTAAGGCGCGGTAGGTGCCGATATGATCTTCTTCTTTGAGAGGGATATTTGCTTCTACGGCCGTTTCGCGTAAGCTGCAAAGGAGGGATTCGTACACATTTTCGGCCGTCGAGCCGCCAACTTCTTGGCAATCAAGAAGCATGATAAGCGGCGTGCGTCCATCTGGGCGCGGTTGTCGCTGCAAATGTAGCAGCAGAGAGCTTTTGCCAATGCGGCGCGGCCCGATGAGGGAGACACTTTGGCCATTATACAGCAGCTCTAAAATTTGGGCGGTAACGGCCGTGCGGCCATGAAAATAGCGTGCTTGCCGGATGGCACCACGATGATAGAAAGGATTGTCTATGCTCATAGGGGGATTGTAATTGCTTTTGCGATTTTCTTCTAATTGACAGCGAGAAAGATAGTAAGGCCATTTCGTAACTACTCAGCCATTGTCCAAATTAACCACAAAGGCACGAAAAACACGAAGTTTTTTAAGATTTTCTTTGTGATTTTGCTTCTTTGTGGTGAAATAATTGGTAATCGGTCACTCCCCCCGTTCAGTGTTTGGTTCAGTGTTTGGTTCAGTGTTTGGTTCGGGAATCGGAATTCCCGAACCTGCCAGACCGTTGCGGGAATTCCGATTCCCGCAACAAGTGGGGGAGTGACCACTTATAATAATTGATAGGCTGAGTAGTTACGCCATTTCTAAATTTAAATCACCCAAAATACCTGCCAGACCGTTGCGGGAATTCCGATTCCCGCAACAAGTGGGGGAGTGACCGCTTATAATAATTGATAGGCTGAGTAGTTACGCCATTTCTAAATTTAAATCACCCAAAA
>WFSA01000058.1 GCA_015486215.1 Anaerolineae bacterium
GAATCCATGATTTCCCAGACTGTGGATTCCTGCCTTCGCAGAGCCTGTCCTCATAAAGATGGGGGAATGACAGATGGAAGTTTTTGGTTTTATTTAATCCTCATTCCTAAGCAGTGTGAATAAAAAAACAGCCAACAATCGCTATTGATCGTTAGCTGGTAACTACTCAGCCATTGTCTAAATTAACCACAAAGACACGAAGAACACGAAGTTTTTTAAGATTTTCTTCGTGATCTTTGTTTCTTTGTGGTGAAATAATTGATAGGCTGAGTAGTTACGTTAGCTGTTACATGTTAATCATTACCTGTTTATTCTGGCGTGACGTAAGCGGCCGTTATGCCGCCGTCAGCCAAGAAGTTTGCGCCAGTGGTGAAGGATGATTCATCGGAGGCGAGGAAGAGGGTCGCTTTTGCCATCTCTTTCGCTTCGCCAAAACGTCCCATCGGCACATGGACTAAGCGTCGGTTCTTTTTCTCGTCGGTGTTGAGGAATTTCATCAGCAGTTCTGTCCGCAGGGGGCCAGGAGAGAGGGCGTTGACACGGATATTTTCGCGGGCGTGGATGGTCGCCAATTCGCGGGTCATGGAAAGCACCGCTCCTTTGCTCGCGGTATACGCCAATTGCGGGGTCGCCGCGCCCAATGTGGCGACGAAGGAGGCGGTGTTGATGATCGAGCCGCCGCCCGCCCGCCGTAATGCGGGGATACCGTACTTACAGCCCAAAAATACTCCTTTAACATTGATCGCCATCGTCAAATCCCATACGTCAACGGCCGTGTTAATCGCATCATCATCCTGCGCGTGCGAAATACCAGCATTATTAAACAGCACATTCAGCTTGCCGTATGTTTCTTCGGCGACGCGCACCATGTTCTCAGAATTAGCCTCGTTGGACACGTCAGCATGGACGTAAACCGCCTCGCCGCCAGACTCGGTGATCATCTGCACCGTCTCCGCGCCAGCTTTATCATTAATATCTACGGCAACGATTTTCGCGCCTTCTTCTGCAAAGAGAACGGCCGTTTCCCGACCAATCCCACTACCCGCGCCCGTAATCAGGGCAACTTTCCCTTCTAATCTCATCTTTTTCTCCTTTACTTTCGTTGACATGGTTCAAATTAGGATAAATCATCTTTACAGTTGTTGCCTAATTGAGCGACCATAAAAGGTAGACCACAAGGGTCGCCCCTACAGGAGTAAATTGTAGGAGCGCGGCCTTGTGCCCGCCCTCAAAGTGTAAAGATCATCTTCCGTAAAATAAGGAATGAGGATTAAATAAAACCAGAAACTTCCATCTGTCATTCCCTCATGAGGGCAGGCTCTGCGAAGGCAGGAAACCACAGTCTGGGAAATCATGGATTCCCGCCTAAAAGAGTTTACCCTCACGAAGGTGGGGATGGGGGCAGGAATGACAGCTTTGGTAGTTAAATAAATCGTATCTTCTCAAAAAATTGGGGACATGAGTACAACAGATTTGGAAAAGAACATATTGACTCGACTGACGCAATTTGTTCCTTTCTTAATTTGTTGTACTCACCCTGAAATATTGAGATGTTACAATAGATCCTCGTTCCTAAACCATGTCCTTTCGTTCATTTTTTAATAAATCAGTATCTTCTCAGTATTCTGGGGAGGCTTGACAAATTTTCCTAATGATACTCGTGTAAAATAAAGTGCTGATGAAATTTGTCAACTCTTGTCCACGATTTATTGAGAAGATACATAAATCACAAGATAAAATGTAGCTTTATATACTTATCCCCACTCAACTAAGGATAACTGCAAAACCCCCGCATATACTATAACCATAGAATGAAATAATAAACGCTTAGAATACTCTCGTCAACATAAAGTGAAATTCCCTCGCCCCTCTTGTAGAAAAAAGATTTTTACCCTATACTTTTGGCTTGTCTCCACTACATTCACAATGTACAAACTGACCTTCCCCTAAAGGGAGTGGTCTCCCCAAAGGGGGTAAGGAATCTTTCTCTAGTAGATGTAAAGATTTCTCCCTATGGAATGAGGATTAAATAAAACCAAAAACTTCCATCTGCCATTCCCCCGTCTTCATGGGGGGGGTAACTAACTTTGGTAGTTAAATAAATCCTCGTTCCTATAGTCGAAATGACAATATGGCAAACGGGTAAGTTGTTAAAGTCTCATTCCTTATCGCTCTAACAATGCTTAAGTATGGCTCATTTAATAGATTCGTCAGCATCAACGCATCAACAGATGCAGTTTCTATCAATACAAGGTGTCTTCTCAATAAATCATGGACAAGACTTGACAAATTTCATCAGTACTTTGTTTTACACGAGTATTATTAGGAAAATTTATCAAGTCTCCCCAGAATACTGAGAAGATACATACAAGTAATATAGATCCCAAACGGCTAAAAAAGTATATTCAAACTTATTGGTGAACATGTCCTCCAAAAAACGATTACTCCTTGTAGACGACGAAGCAGATCTTATTGAAATTCTTTCAACAGTTTTAGACTCGTTGAATGACAAGTATATTATTGACACAGCCAGTAATGGCACAGAAGCGTTAGGAAAAATACAAAGTGAGGTTTATGAGTTAGTCCTAACGGATTATATGATGCCAAAAATGGATGGTATCACTTTAACACAACATATCCATAAAATATCACCTGATACGCAGGTCATTATGATGACCAGTCACAGTTCAGACGAATTTCAGGAGACGCTAAAAAATATTGACTTGGACGGGTATATAACCAAACCGTTCCAAGTTGGGCATATTTATTCAATTGTAGAAGATGCGTTAAAATATACACAAGAGGGTGCGGATGCGTATCGAACTGGGGAACGTGTGGCCCCGCCTTCGGTCACTGTATTATTACAGAATCTACGCATAGATACGGGTGCACGCTGTATCTTGCTCTTGAGCGATGGCGGCTATCCTATTGAGATGGCTGGAGATGCGGACGGATTAGATGTTTCTAGTATTAGTGCATTAGTTGCGGCTAATTTTTTGGCTACGGCCGAGTTAGCCAGATTATTAGGGGACACGTCTGTCTTCAAGGCTAGTTATCAAGAAGGCCCCGATTATAACATTTATGCTTATCGTGTTAATGAAAGCGCACTCATAACAATTATTTTTGGGGCAGAGAGCAAAAGTGGCATTGTTCGTTATTATGCTAGAAAAACTGCTGATAAAATTGATCCTTTATTGGATGCGCTGAACGATATGCCAGATGAGTTTGTTATGGAAGGGGATGTTGATAGTGCTATCGATCATGAGTTTGATCAACTTTGGGAGTAACACAATAAGTATCTTCTCAGTATTCTGGGGAGACTTGATAAATTTTCCTAATGATACTCGTGTAAAATAAAGTGCTGATGAAATTTGTCAAGTCTTGCCCACGATTCATTGAGAAGATACCACAATAATTCTATTCACTGGATAGAAGGATGTCTCTCAATGATTTGGGGAGCATCATCAATCACTCTGTTTAAACGCACAACAACGGCCGTCGTTCCCATTCCTATCTTCGTACTCAACTATCCTCATGAAGATAATTGAGTACGATTTAAATGATTGCCGCTATATCTTAAAAAACAGTTGTTCAAAGCCCATATCCCACACTCTATAATAGAATGCAACTTATACAGATGTGATACTAAAATTGCTTCAATTTCTCTCTGGGTTAATCCTCTGCACAACAGTAAGAAGCTGAAGTAATCTATAGAGAGACTGAATAATTATAACAGGGTATTGTTCTACCATTTCCAAGAAAATGCAAAAGTAGGATTAAGAGTAATATCTCAATATTTCGGGGTGGGTACAACAAATTAAGAAAGGAACAAATTACGTCAGTCGGGTAAATTCGTTCCTTTCCTAGTTAGCTGTAATCATGTTCCAACTTTTTGAGAAATTACGATTAGGCTATTGTAGAGAGGAAAGTAGGGCAGCTTTCGAGAATTGACCATTACGATTGTACTAATGAACACATTGAAACAAGCAGGTATACTATTGCGGATGCGTTGTTAAAAATGGTAACGGCCGTTATCAATTTTAAATCCGTTAAACATGATTTATTCATTATTTATAAAGCAGTGGGACGGCGGGACAGTTTTCTGACTTCACAACCTTGCACTTTGGCAGGAGAATATTATGGCTTTAAAACCTCAAATTAAAAAGAACTGGATTGCCGTACAAAAACGATATAACTATCCAGTGAATGCTATCGGTGTTAAAATCAATCCTAAGGATAAGATGACACTGAAAGTATGGAAAGATGAGGGTATCGACAAATTTGTAAAATCATAGACGATATGAATAAATGGATAGTACCTATTGACAACTGTTACTATCTGCATAAACATCAATCCAAAGAAATGCGAACGTGTTGGGAATGTGGGAGCACAACGGCACCGTTGTTTTTATCAAGTAGTAACAAGCGACAATTAGTAAGTGGTGGTCGGCATTCAACAAGTAGATATTTTGTTGTATGTTGATTATGAATCGTTAATTGTGAATTTCTAATGTCTCAACCAGATGCATCCACATTGTTAAAACTAGGCATTTCGGCCGCTAAATCGGGTAATAAACGGTTGGCTCAACAATACTTTTTGCGAGTTATTGAGACACAGCCAAATTATGAATCATCATGGTTGTGGTTGGCGATTACGGCAGGATCACGGACGGAGCAAGAAGGGTATTTGCAGCAAGCGTTGGCAATAAACCCCGATAATACCCAAACAAAGGCTGCGTTGGCTAAATTGCAGGCACGAAGAAAGCCTTCACCGACAACTTCTCTGAAACCAGCGATTGAGCAAAAAAGAGCAGCCCCTCTTCCTATGAAGAAAACGGCCGTTCCTAAAAAAACGGCCGTCGCCCCCACACCAAAACCAAAGCCGCCAATAAAGAAGGTGCCCGTCGCCCCCACACCAAAACCAAAGCCGAAACGCGCTTTACCAACATGGCATTGCCCGTTATGCCAAGCCACATTCCCAAAATCACAAGAGACCTGCCCCTCTTGCCACGCCATTTTGTCACCTGTGCAGGCAAAAGAAGCATTATCGAATACGGCCGTTGACCGCGACGCTCTCTCAAAAGCAATTTGTCGTTTGAAAAACAAGCCTGCGGGCAGAATTGAACGATCAAAGCAGCTGTACTGGATAGGGATCGCTCATTTAAATTTGGGACAGTTAGATACGGCCGTCACCCATATTCAGACCGCCTCCACATTAAACAAAGGGGAAAGGTCTTGGCACGACTTGCTTATGCAATTGCAAACAGCACAAAAAAGCATTCAACAAAAAGAAGAACCGCCAAAAGAGCCAGCGGCGGGCAGCATTTTAATCGTGGATGACAGCCTGACTATCCGAAAATTAGTCACCATGACGCTTAAACCGCAAAAATACAAGATCGAAGAGGCAGTAGATGGCATGGATGCACTGACAAAGTTGAATGACAATACCTATGATCTGATTTTGCTGGACATCACCATGCCACGTATGGATGGGTATCAACTATGCAAAATTGTGAAAGGGAATAAGCAGACAAAAGATATTCCCGTGATCATGCTTTCAGGCAAGGATGGATTCTTCGATAAAGTACGCGGCCGTATGGCTGGTGCAACCGACCACATTTCTAAACCATTTGAGCCGAATGGTTTAGTTAAAACAGTAAAAAAATATATAACGAAGTGAGCGAAACAGCGAAATAAAGAAAGGAGGCCGAGCGATCTGCACTCTCAACTCTTTGCAACCCTGTCCCCCTATGTCAATTAAAGGCGATCTCCAAGATATGAATCTTCCTAGTTTAGTGCAAATGGTTTGCACTGATCGCCGCCGAGCGGCGTTACTATTGAGCCGTGATCACGAAAAAGGGGTGCTGTTTTTTGAAAACGGCGAGATTGTCCATGCACAGATAGGCAAACTAGAAGGAAAAGAGGCTGTTTATCATTTATTACAATGGACAGATGGCACATTCAATTTGGGCAAACAATCCCGTATTCCCCGTTACACGATCAATGAGCCTTGGCGATATTTGATGTTAGAAGGGATGAAACAGATGGATGAGGGGAATTTAGAGAGCGACACGGCCGTTTCCACACCAAAAGTATTAACTCGCGCACAAAAAAAAGCTGATGAAATACTTGGCTATCAACTCATCAATCTGCTGTCAAATTTAGAATTCTCGCGGGCAGAGATGGGGGAATGGCAGAACCGCAAACGGCCGTATATCGCCTTACAAACATTAGCCAGCATGATCAACCAGATCACAACCTTTACCGACAAAGAGTGGGCTGAACCGACTCCCCTCCCCTTAAAGCAGATCATCACCCAAGTCGAAGAAAAATACCCCTCTATCCGTCTGTTGCAACATTCGCAAAATCGAGTACACCCCGATGTTGTCGTCACCTTATATCGTAACTGGTCAGCAAAAAAAGCAGCCCGCCGCCAAATGTTTTCAGGAATGGCACGCGGTTTTATCGAGATAATGGATATATACGCCGAACATATTATCTCTTCATTTCATTCAAAAAAAATCGCCCAGCAATGGCGCGAAACAAGCCGATCCTTCATCAAAGAAGTGACGGCCGTTATAGACAAATTTAAATTTTAACAAGCAAGGCGGTGGGGGAGCAGCGTTATGAAAGAGCAGTCTGCATGAGCTCCCAATACGTTTACAACTCCGCTGCCACAGGAGTAAAAAACAAAAATCATGGCAAATATCTTAGTAGTAGATGACAGCCCAACTGAATTAAAGCTGATGGCAGCCGCTATAAAAAAGGGACGGCATCGTGTCAGCACGGCCGTTGACGGCGAAGAGGCATTAACAAAAGCTCCCAAAGAGCTACCCGATCTCATCGTGCTAGATATCGTTTTGCCCAAAAAGAACGGCTTCCAAGTGTGTCGTCAACTCAAGAACGCACCCGAAACCAAACATATCCCCATCATCCTTCTCAGCAGCAAAAGCCAAAGCAGCGACCGCTTCTGGGGCTTGCGGCAAGGCGCAGACGAATATATGACCAAACCGTTTGATGATGCTGAACTATTGGCGAATGTAACAAAGTTACTATAAACGGCAAAGTGGTGAAGCAGGCGGAGCAGCGAGGAGAAACCCGCGCCATCCCGCCCACTTCACCGCCCGCCGCCCCGCATCATGCGAATACTCGGCGTACTTAATCATAAAGGCGGAACAGGAAAGACGACAACGGCCGTTAATTTAGCAGCTGGTTTTGCGTTGCGTGGATCACGCGTGCTGCTAGTTGATTTAGATGCCCAAGGCAGTGTGGCGGCAGCATTAGGCGTGACATACACCTATACCGTCACTGATTTATTGCTCGGCAACGCTGAATTGACCGCCTGTATCTCCCCTGCCCGCGAAAATCTGGACATCATCGCCAGCGACAGGAGCTTGATCGAAGCCGAAGGCGCATTATGGCGCATGAACAACCACGATGCCTCCCGCCTTCAACTCCGCAAAAAAATGCGCGGGCTAAAGGGATATGAGTACGTCATTCTCGATTACTCCCCCTCCATCAGTTTGATGGGGCAAAATGGATTACTGTACAGCCACGAACTGCTCGTCCCCGTTTCGATGGATTATTTAGCCTTGATGGGAACACGGCAAGTTATCAGCACCCTCAAAGAGATTGGGCGCATACAAAACCATCAATTGAGATTAACGGCCGTCATTCCCACATTTTATTACGGCCGTTTACGCAAAGATCGTGAAGTGTTAGACACCCTCAAACGGTATTTCAAAAAAGAAGTGACCAACCCCATACGCGCTAATGTAAAAATAGCTGAAGCACCCGGCCACCGTATGACCATTTACGAATACGCCCCCAACAGCAACGGCGCAAAAGATTACAAGCAACTTGTAGAAAGGGTAGCTGATTATGGAACCAAAGCAGAGTAAACGAAAAGGCAAAGCGTTAGGCCGTGATCCATTTGCCGATATGGAATGGGGTGATAGAGACGAGGTAGCAGAAGAGCCAGCCATCAACCCTCTTTTCGTTGACGAGCCAATCATCACAACCAAAGAAAAACCAGCGATCAGCGTGGATGACAATGCGCCAGACGACTTAGACGATCTAGCTAGCATGTTGATGGGCAGCAACACGGCCGTTGACCTCGACCCATCCCCCCCCGTAGACGACTTAGACAATGCGCCAGACGACTTAGACGATCTAGCTGGCATGTTGATGGGCAGCAACACGGCCGTTGACCTCGACCCATCCCCCCCCGCAGACGACTTAGACAATGCGCCAGACGACTTAGACGATCTAGCTGGCATGTTGATGGGCAGCGACCTCTCCGATGACGAACTCATCAAAGAAGAAACTATCTCTGATACAGACGTAGAGCTATCCACCAAACCTGACGAGATACCAACCGATAAAACGGTAAACATTGATGCCCTGCTCCACCGCATCAACAGTGAAATTGAATCTATCAACAAAAGTATCCAACATAAAAATACGGGGAAAACTAAGAGCGGCAAGCCCGTAGAAAGCGACTATTTAGATCACCTCATCGCAGACATAGATGAGCAAATAGAAACGCTCTACAGCACAGAAAATACAGAAAATACAGAAAATACCAGGCTGCCCAACGAACAGAGCAACCCCGCCAACAAAACAGACCAGTACATCATTTTTGAACTGATGAACAACACCTACGCTATGCCCATCGGCAACGTTACCGAAATTGGACGGCCGTTGCCCATCACCACCGTCCCCAATGTCCCCCATTGGCTGCTCGGCATCGCCAATCTACGCGGGGACATCATTTCAATGGTAGACCTGCGCGGTTTTCTTGGCCTGTCTCCCGCAGACAGCACACAAGAGGGACGATTGCTCATCACCCGATCTACTAATGAAGAGACGGCCGTTGGTCTCATTGTAGACAGCGTAAGCAGCATCCGCTTTTTGCAAAACAGGGAGATTAACACAACAACGGCCGTTACCAAAAGCAAAGTCGCCCCCTATTTACGCGGCATTTATAACGACAAAGAGCAATTACTCGTTGTCCTGAACATAGATAAACTGTTGCTTTCCTCTGAAATGCAGCAATTCAAATAATTGCTCTTTTAGACAGTGTTCCCGTAGAAATGACACCTGAGCAGGTATAGCAGTTACGATATTTTGACAACACATGATTAAAGAAATAAAAAGATGCCTATACCCCATCCATACTATTTCCAAAATCCATCGTTGTCCCAATCGAGGTATAAAACATGGATGAAAAAACAGGATTAGGAAAACTTTTAGCCCCCATTGAATGGTTGCGCTCTCATATTGCGGCCAAGCTGATATTTTTCGGCATATTGATGGCTATTATCCCGTTGAGTATTATTGGTTCATTTGTATTTATCAATCTTACCAACAGATTTGAAGCCAATGCAATTTCCAGCGGATTTGACAGCGCGAGTGCTGACGGTGAAGCAATCAACGGATACCTGGAAAACCTCCAATCTTCAATCGCTTATCTAGGAAAATCAGCCCCAATGCAAGGGATGGTTGCCGCCAAAAACAACGGCGATGAAGAAATTTACGCATTGCGCCGCGAAAAATTAGCGCAAGAGTTCATCGCCTTCTCGCAAGAAAACCCATTCTTCACCCAACTGCGTTATTTGGATGAGACAGGGCAGGAGATCGTCCGTGTAGATATTAAACTTGTCGGCGAAGAACCGATCATCGTCCCCCAAGAGCAGCTACAAAACAAAGCTGGCCGTTACTACTTCGATGACACGATGAAACTTAATCGCGGCGAGATGCTCATCTCCCCCATTGACCTGAACCGTGAAGGCGGCGAAGTCGAGATATTGCCCGATGGCTCCTACCGTCCCGTTATTCGATATGCCGTACCGATTATAGATAAAAACGGCAAGCGGCACGGCATCGTACTTGGCAACGCTTTTGTCAGCACATTTCTGGATCCATTAGCAGAGACAGAACGTGCTACAGATGGTCTCAATAAAACTTTTGTTATTAACAACGATGGTTTCTATCTGAAAAACAGTGCTGAACCTGAAAAAGAATGGGGCGGCTCATCTGATTTGGATACAGGAGCCACATTTTTTACCGATTATCCACAGTATGCCAATGCAGCAAGCGGCGGTCAATTGCTCGCTGTTTCTGAAAATATTGATGATATTGTGATCATTGTCCCGCTTCAGGCTGGACGCGAGGAAGAGCCGTTCGGTGCCTTCATCACTATTGAATCCAAAGACACGGCACTGGCAACGGTTCGTGCAGCCCAGAAAGTTTTTCTCGCTGTTTTAGCAGCAACGGTTTTGCTTTCCATCGCTATTGCTATTGCTATTTCACGGCCGTTGACCAATCAAATCAACAAAATCATGGAGATGTTCAGCATGGTCGGTATCGGTGATTTTGATGCCCGCGCCGAAGTCGTCAGCCAAGATGAACTAGGCGATATGGCACTCTCGTTGAACGCCATGCTTGACAACACGCTGTCACTTATCCAAAGCAGTGAAGAGCGTGAGCAGATGCAGGATTCTATTATGAAACTGCTAGAGGAAATCGGCGGTGTCGCTGACCGTGACCTCACCGTTGAGGCGGAAGTGACGGCCGATATGACCGGTGCTATCGCCGACTCCTTCAATATAATGATCGAGCAATTACGCGAAATCATCACCGATGTGCAGGATACAACATTGCAAGTGAGCGCGTCGGCTAACGAAGTCCAAGCGACCACCGAGCATCTCGCCATCGGTTCAGAAGAACAGGCAGATCAAATCGTAGACACCTCTGCCGCCATTGACGAAATGGCCGTCTCTATCCAGCAAGTGTCAGAAAATGCCGCCTTGTCGGCAACAGTCGGAGAGCAGGCGATTGATAATGCGCGGCAAGGGACAAAAGCGGTGGCCGCAACAGTTGACAGTATGGATCGTATCCGCGTGCATGTGCAAGAGACCGCCAAACGGATCAAGCGGCTAGGCGAAAGCTCACAAGAGATTGGCGAAATTGTGAAATTGATCAGTGACATCGCCGACCGTACCAGTATTCTTGCCCTCAACGCCTCCATCCAAGCGGCAATGGCTGGCGACGCGGGACGAGGCTTCGCTGTCGTGGCGGAGGAAGTTGAACGATTGGCTGAACGCTCCACTGGGGCGACCAATCAGATAGACACCCTCATCCGCGCCATCCAAAATGAGACGTATGAGGCAGTTTCCGCTATGGAATCTATGACTGATGAAGTGGTCGCAGGGTCTGAACTAGCAGAAAATGCTGGTATCGCCCTGCAAGAGATCGAAACGGTCTCCAGCCGTTTGGGTGAGTTGATTCAATCTATCTCGCTCGCCGCTAATCAACAGGCTCGCGGTTCGGAGACGGTCGCTCGTTCGATGAATGAGATCGCAGAAGTGACCCAACAGACAGCGGCGGGAACAAAGCAAGCGGCCGTTTCGATCAACAATCTCTCCATGTTAGCGGACGACTTGCGTAACTCTGTCAGCACCTTCAAGCTACCAGACCATGAATAATCATATTGGGTGGGGCGTTCGCTGAATGGCCATTCAGCGAACGCCCCTACAGCGATCTTTTGGGCGGCCTGCTGGATCGCCCAGAAATAAACCATATTCCATTTCCATGATGAATAATCGCCCCAATCTGTCGGAAGTGGAATATCTGAATTGGCGAGAGGTGGTGCATGATCGCTGCGGCATTTACTTTACGCCCAGCCGCCGCCATTTTTTGGAATCTCGATTATGGGAACGGTTACAACACAGAAAATTAAAAAGCTATACCGAGTATTACCATTTTGTTCTCTACAATTCAGACGGAGATCATGAATGGGGGCAATTGTTGGATTTGCTCTTAAACAATGAGAGCAGTTTTTTCCGTCATACGCCATCGTTTACAGCGTTGACGGAACATGTTTTGCCCGATTTGATGCAAAAAAAAAGGCTGCTGGGGATAAACACGTTCTCGATATGGAGTGCGGGTTGTGCCAATGGGCAAGAGGCGTACTCATTGGCGATAGCTTTTTTGGAAACGGCCGTTTCCCGCCAATATCAACTCACTGTATGGGGAACAGACATCAGTCAACGCAGTTTGCAAACAGCAAAAAAGGGCATCTACAAACCATACGACATCCGCAATATGCCGCCCCCCTATTTGCAAAAATATATGTGCTCAACCAAAGCAGCGAACGGGCGGCGCATGGTATACCAACTCAATGATACGATACAAAAGTTGACTCAATTTTCTGCCCTGAATTTGACGGCTCCAGAAAGATATTCATTGCCGCAACAGGATGTCATCTTTTGTCAAAACGTACTCATCTACTTCCAACCAGCGGATCGCAAAACAATTGTCGAACGGCTATGCGACCATCTTGCCCCCAATGGGTATCTCTTCTTAGCCCCCGCAGAGATGATACGGTTGAAAATCCCTGACATTCGGCAAGTGAAGTTGGAAGAGACATTGATTTATCAACGGGAGAGGAGGTAACGAAGTTACGAAATGTTTACATCACTTCGCCGCTTCGCCTCCATCACAGCCCCGCCGCAGGAGTTTTTATGGCTAGAAAAGTAGACCATGAGATTATGATTGGCTTTGTTGAAGAGGCCAAAAGTTATTTACCCGCCATCGTGGAAGGAATTGAGGCGTTTAGCCAAGATTCGACGCGGATGGATGGGTTAGAGGTTGCCCATCGGCACGCCCACACGATTAAGGGCGCGGCTTCGATGGTTGGATTGACGGAACTCAGCCATATCGCGTATACGATGGAAGAGATGTTGGAGAAAGTTGGGGCTGGATTGGTAGCAATGAATGAGGAAACGGCCGTTTTCCTCCAACAAACCTTATCCGACATCGAAACCCATCTAAACC
>WFSA01000059.1 GCA_015486215.1 Anaerolineae bacterium
ACTAGTACACGCTGGCGGAAGTCTTTGTATCTTATTTGTTGCGGGAATCAGAATTCCCGCAACTCCCATCAGATAGGTATCGGGAATTCCGATTCCCGATACAGGCGGCGTATATCATCTAAGAACTTAGGCCAAGTTATACTAGTACACGCTGGCGGAAGTTCTTCGGGGTTTTCTTGCGATTATTTGTTGCGGGAATCGGAATTCCCGCAACCTCATACCAGACAAGTATCGGGAATTCCGATTCCCGATACAGGCGGCGTATATCATCTAAGAACTTAGACCAAGTTATACTAGGTCTGCTTGGGCTACCTTCTTCGGGGTTTTCTGTAGGGCAATTTTGTCAAATTGCACGGTCAAATTTGCAAATTTGACCTACGATAATTGCTGGAGAACTTCCGCCAGTGTGTACTAGTAAAATGGCTCGGTGCTATTTTCCTGTGTCTGGCATAACGGTACAAAAGAGACGTAAAACGGCCGTTTCACATCTTTTTTTCTGGTTCTTCAGGTTTTCCCGTGAAATCATCATGCGTAGGGGCGTACCCTTGTGGTTGCCCTCAACTGGGCGGGCACAAGGCCGCGCCCCTAGCGCACAATCACGAAAATTGCCGCAGAATCTCTTTTCTTATATATTCACTGTATCTTCTCAATAAATCGTGGACAAGACTTGACAAATTTCATTAGCACTTTATTTTACACGAGTATCATTAGGAAAATTTGTCACATCTCCCCAGAATACTGAGAAGATACTATTCACTCCTCTGATTAGCTTCTCATCAAAAGAGCAACCAATCCCCCAACAAGATGATTTTAAACAAACACCTGCTTCTTCTCCTAACAGTATGGCTGTTGACAGGATGCGGTCTTTTCAAAGAGCCGCCGCGCCCCGTCCTGCCAACGCCGGTGGCAACAGCGGCCGCCTTTGACTTTGAAGCCGCCGCACCCAGAGTCACGGGTGAAGTGATTTACAATCCAGTCAGCAGCGTTGTGCCAACGCTCGATCCATCCATCACCGCCCTGTTAGAGCAAGTGTCTCAACAGCAATTGACGGGATATGTGCAAACATTAGAGGGATTTGGAACGCGCAGTGTGTTCAGCAACGTGGATGATCCCATATCGGGGATCGGTGCGGCACGTCAATGGATTTTTGATGAGTTTGTGCGGGTGGGAAACGGCCGTTTAACCGTCTCATTCGACGAATTCCCCCTCGTGTACAACAATGTCGAAGCCTCCCTGCAAAAAAATATCACTGCCATTTTGCCCGGACGCAATCCAAACGCAGATGTGATCGTCATACTGGCGCATTATGACAGTCGTTCGCACGATATTTATGATGGTGACATCTACCAGCCCGCCGCTGATGACAACGCCTCTGGTGTCGCGCTGCTTTTGGAGAGTGCGCGGGTATTGAGCAGTCAGGAGTGGAACCAAACGATCATCTTTTTGGCGACAGCAGGCGAAGAAGAAGGCTCTTTCGGGGCGCATCATTATGTGCAAACCGCATTTTTAGGCGGGCTGAACATCATAGCCGCTCTCAATTATGACACGGTGGGCGGACGGATCGGCATCCCGCAATCTGTCCGTTTATATACGCCTGACTTGAAAACTTCAAGACATGGGGAGTTGGCGCGATATTACGATTTTGTGGGAGAGATGTACCAGCCGACATTTCCTGTAACGGTGATAGATGCGGCCGATAGAGACGGCCGTTTTGGGGATCAACGTGAATTCATCGCCGCTGGAATGCCCGCTGTGCGCCTGACAGAATCCATAGAAGACCCGACCTTGCTCAACGCGGTCAAAGATTCGTGGGCGTTGATTGATTATGGGTATTTGCAACAGGTCACACGACTGAATGTCGCTGTGTTGGCAAACGCATTAGGCGCACCATCCCGCCCATCCCCGCCCTCCATCGCCGCAATGGAGGGGCTAGGCTCCTATTTATTGACATGGGATGTTGATCCGCTGGCTGATGGGTATGTACTGCTCTTCCGTCCGCTCAGTTCGCCCGACTACGCGCCGTTTAGGTTTGTCAATCGTCGTGAGGCGGGCAATGTGGCGGTGACCGATTTGAGCATGGACACAGCGTATGCGGTCAGCATTGCGCCGGTGATGGAAAACGGCCGTATCGGCCTATTTTCCCCCGAAATCATCATGGAGAATCAATAAAACAGTTCTGCATGAACAAGGTGACCGGCACTCGGCAGTGCCAGTCACCTTGCTTATTCCTTACTCTTCCATCGTCATCAATGTAACAGTCGTGCCTGCGTTGGGATCATTGCTGATAACCACAGTCAACATCTTGCCATCCTTATTGTAGATCATAGTCACCGTATCAGAATTGGTGACACCCATCGCTGCATCTTCGACCCAATCGAGCAACGGCAATTCAGTCTGATAGAACAGAGCGGCATCATTCAAAGAGGCTTCTGTGCTATAGTTCATCATGCCAGCCATCGAAAACATATCAACCGCATCATCGAGAACGGGGTATTCAAGTTCGCTGCCATCGACCATCCCGCCATCCGCATCAGAGGGCAAAAGATCGCCAAAGCCTTCGCAATCAGCAGGGGCTTCAATGTGGACGGGTTGATTAACATTGGTCAAGTTCATCTCAAAATGTATCGTCCCTTCTGAGGATTCACTATCGCCTGTAAAACCACTAGTATCACCTGAACCATCAAGGAGCATACGTACCATATAGCCGTTCTCTTTGGAGATATAGACATGACCTTCGGCCGTTTCCATCCCGCCGTCTCTATCAAGAAAAGCGGCCTCATCAAATGTATAATGGGTTGTTGCCTCGCCGTTGACTGTCTCTGATCCCACCTTCGTGAGCTTTTGCAGTTCATCTATAATGTCGTTGCCGATCATATCCCCTACAAGATCATCCATCATGCTCGACTCGTCTGCCGGCATTTTGATACAGCCCATCTCTGCCATTGTCATATAGGACCAATTATCAATCTGCACCATGCTTATTTCGCCCATGTCAGCATCTTCGCCATACAGATCGCCCGAAATTCCGAATACCATGCTTGTTGCTAAGGGATCGGCATTATACAGGATAACAATATCAGTTTGGCCGCTTTTGATCTCATTATCTATCTCCATAACCATATCAAATTGATAACTCTGTATATCTGTGCTGTTAAGCACGGAGGTGAAATCAAGAGCGTCGCCAAGTTCGTCGGCATTGATAGTGGTGGTGCCGCCGGCGGCTGATTCAGCAGCAGATTCAGCGACTGATTCAGCAGCAGATTCAACAGTTCCAGCTTCTTCAACTCCTTCGGTAACGGCTTCAACGGCTCCGGCGACGGTGCCGTCATCCGCTGCGGTGACTGCTTCGGCAACGGCATCCACGGCCGCTTCTTCAACGGCATCTGTGATTGATTCAACGGCCGTTTTTCCATCATCCCCGCCTGTCAAAGCACAGGCAAGCGAAGATAAACTCAACAGCAACAATGCGATTAAAAGCCAACGGTATTGTTTCTTCATTTGTAACTCCTTTTTTTTGATACTGCCTTTCGAGGTATCTTCTCAGTATTCTGGGAAGACTTGACAAATTTTCCTAATGATACTGTATCTTCTCAAAATTTCGGAGAGACTTGACAGGTTTTCTATAATACTCTCGTGTAAAACGCGAGACTCTTATGAAACCTGTCAAGTCTTGTCCATGATTTATTGAGATGTTACATGATACTCGTGTAAAATAAAGTGCTGATGAAATTTGTCAAGTCTTGTCCATGATTTATCGAGAAGATACCTTTCAAGCGACTGGTAAGCCGCTCTCACTTAAACCATATCTACATCATGGTTAATTATATACTCTTTTGCATACTCAAGGGGTATCGTCGTATACATCTGACGTGTGCGGAACAACACAGCGAAAGCCATAAAAAACGGATTGATAGGTTGGGATTGCATGATGGCGGTATGCGGTGCGTGTCATCCATGATTCACTGCCCCAACTGCCGCCGCGCAATACACGATTAGAGCCGAATGCTGGGCCTGTTGGGTTAGTGGTAACGGCCGTTTCATACTCTCCATACCAATCGGCCGTCCATTCCCACACATTGCCACCCATATCAACCGCCCCCAGCCAACTATCCCCCGCTGGTGATTTGCTGCCTGCTGCCTGCACCCCGATTGGGCATACACGAAACTGCGCTTGATCGCATGTCGGCGGCAATCCTCCCCATGGATAAGCGTGTAATTCAGGCCCGCGAGCCGCATATTCCCACTGTGCCTCTGTCGGCAATTGCCCGCCCGCCCATTGACAATACGCATTCGCCCCATACCATGAAACGAGCGTGATCGGTTTGTCATCCATACCCGGCACAGCAAAAAATTCACTGTTATCTTTGGTGACATTGCTGCTGCTATGCGTTAAATCTACCCAATCCATTCCATGTTCCCGCTGATTGCCGGCTGCATTCAAAAACATGGCAAACTGCGCCGCTGTCACTTCTGTTTTATCCAGCCAGAAGGCGGTTAAAGCGACCTCATGCTGCGGCATCTCATCTTTGTTCGCATTGGCTGCGCTTAGCAGTGATCCCATCCAAAATGTATTAGCTGGCACAAAAAGCTGCCGCATCTCATCTGTCTCTCGTATCCACCAGTCGCCCAACACGGGATTGTCAGGGGGATGATGCGGATCACGGGTGGCGGTTGGCAATGCGGTCGGCGTAAATGTGGGGGGCGTTGTGGGGATCGTTGTATTTGTCGGTGTGGGGAATAATGTTGGTGATTTTGTGGGGGGGATGGGAGTTGCTGTCCATATCAATGTCGGCGCGGGGGATGAAATCAGCGTATTCGTGGGGGGGAAGGGGGTCGCCGTCACTACTAATATCTTTGTCGGTACAGGCAGGTCACCATCAGGAGACGATACAACGGAGATGCCCCAAATGATCAAGATAGCAATTGCGCCCAATAATGCCCATACAATATCGGGAAGCTTTTTTAATGTGGTTGCTGATATTCTGCCACTACTTTTTTTGTGCCCATTCTCTTCTTCAATTTCCGGCCATCTGATATGTGGGCGCAACTCGCGGCAAACGGCGAGCAAATGGGGCAAACGGCCGTCTCTCGCACATTTTTTTACCAACTCCGTCGCTTTTGCTTTCTGCGTCTCTCCCTCTATCTCGTTATAATCAATCAATAGAGGAACATATACATCATAGTGTAATTCATCACGAGAAAAACTATCTCGGATCATGCCAATCAGGCGGGCTTCGTATTCACGGTTACGGTTCACAGGTTACTGCTCCATGTTAGCTCATCGTTATGCGTATCATTACACAATTATCATAAGCGATTATAGCAATCAGAACAAATTATAGGCAATGACGTAATTTCTCAAAAAGTTGGGGGCATGAGTACAGTTAATTAGGAAAGGGACGAATTTACTTGACTGACGTAATTTGTTCCTTTCTTAATTGGGTGTACTCACCCCGAAATACTGAGAAGATACGCAATGGCTAATTAGTAATGGCGTATATGTTTTAATCGAAGAGCATTGGAAAAGACCTGACAGGTTACATCAGAACCTCTCGTTTTACACGAGTATCACAAGAAACCTTATATACAAGCAGATTATGTAAACCTGAAACTAAAAATCTGTCAGGTCTACCTCAGAAAAGTGAGAAGATACGTTTAGCGTGAGGGATCGAACCCAAATTTTCAGGATAAGCAACTATTTGGAGATAGTTCATAACTACTCAACCCTTGTCCAAATCAACCACAAAGGCACGAAGAACACAAAGCTTTTTAAGATTTTCTTGTATCTTCTCAGTATTCTGGGGAGAGTTGACAAATTTTCCTAATGATACTCGTGTAAAATAAAGTGCTGATGAAATTTGTCAACTCTTGTCCACGATTTATTGAGAAGATACATTTTCTTTGTGATCTTTGCTTCTTTGTGGTGAAATAATTGATAGGCTGAGTAGTTACCAATTTTCTATAAAAGATGAGTGTGCAATCGCCCTAGTTGAAAGTATACTTTACACGATATTGTTGGACTTTCAGGTGACTGGCACTTGGCAAGTGCCAGTCACCTTGACCATAGGTATTGACGAGCCTTCTCTAAGTTATTAAAGTCTCATTTCTAAGGTGGTGAAACAGATGCACAAACAACAATTTGAAACCGATCATACGCCCCATTTAAGTATCCGCCGCTGTCCAGCCGCAATAACTGTCATCGGCTGGCGGCAACAGACTGTTCTTGTCGAAGGGGATGGCGTGACGGCCGTTTCTACAGTCGATGCTATTGAGCTTGATTGTGCGGGGGATGTACAAATAATGATGCCGATCAACGGCCGTTTAACCATCAATTCCACCGCCGCCATCACCATTCGGCATCTGCATGGAGAGATCAAAATCAGTAGCTGCCGCCAATTAACGATGAATGATGTGGGGCAAGTTCAAGCTGAAGAGGTCGATGGCGGGTTGACGGTAGAGAATGGAAACGGCCGTATAGTCATCAATCACATCGCCAAAGCAGTCTCTTTGCGCCGTATTGAAGCGGTCCAAATCAAACAGGCAGACAGCAACCTCTCCATCCAATTCGCCACAGGATTTGTCAATCTTGGGCAGGTGAAGGGAACTGTCACCCTCAACAGTATCAACGGTGATGTTACCCTCGTTCATGCAAACGGAGACACCGACATCAAAAATATCGGCGGGCTGACCAAAATCAGAACCTCAGGAAAGCTAACTCTGCATGGCACATTCGCGCATGGTGAACAACGATTCATCAGCAAAGGGGATATGGTTCTGGATTGGCCTGACGCACCGCTGTCACCGCTCACTCTATTGGCAACGGCCGTCTCTATCCAGAATGATCTCCCCCTGAGTGACATGGCAGAAGAAACCATCGACGGCAGCGTAAAACTAAATGGTCATATTGAACATGGGAAACCCTTTTTGATCTTGAAGACAAACGGCCGTCTGCACCTCAAAGACAGCACCGCCCCCATCACACTCAACAAAAAAACTTCCGCCCCGCCGCCCGTCTCACCCCCCTTGCCTCACACACCGCCACCCGCTTCCCACTATCCTCCGCCCAATCCAGAAACCCGCCGCCACATTCTCCAACTATTAAAAGATGATCTCCTCTCCATCAACCAAGTTGAACTCCTCTTAGCTGCCCTCACCGATGATAAATAGGCAGCAGCATGAATAGAAGGGGCGTTCAATACTTTACATAAAAACAGAATACAAATGCTTCGCACGCAGATTGGGCGGGTAAACGCGGATTTTTTGCAATCACTGTCCCATTTTTAAGAACTAAACAACGTAACATCTCAGTATTTCGGAGTGAGTACAACAAATCAAGAAAGGAGCAAATTACGTCAGTCAAGTCAATCTGTTCTTTTCTAAATCTGTTGTACTCTTGCCCCCAGATTTTTGAGAAGATACCTGAACAGCCCTGTATCCATATTAATTAGAAATCTTCTCTAATGACCACGCATCCATCACCCAACCATTGTTGACAATAGCAAACGGCCCCTTAATTCCCAAACCAACCGTCACACCCTGCGCTTCTGTGATAGTGAAATCATGAGTCATCGTATTGCGTTGTCCAAATGCGGGTCTAATCCAGCCAGTGCCGCCGCTACCGCCGCTAATGATAAAGCGTACTTCACCTGATGCAGGATCAGAAGCCCACACCTTCTGTCCGCCCACAAAATCTGTATACAAATCAGGATATATATTAATGGTCATGCGGTATGTACCCGGAGATAAGGTCAAATCGCTCAATAAACGCACACTGATCGCGCCATACCCTTTAAAAATCTTAACGGTATGCGTCCCATCGTAAATAAAAATGCCGTGTTCAGATGGGGGGAGTTGATAATCGGGCAGCACGCGCGTTTCGGGACGCACCCAGACATCCCAACTTTCGTTACCGTATCCTGTCGCTCCTTCGTCCCATTCTAACCGCCAGCCGTTTGGAAGTTGCAGTTCTGGTACACCCCATTGGTTATAATGCCCTTCTTCAAAACTGCCGTTGGGCAGCAAATTACCGCTTAACGGTGGTGGTTCTGTCGGCGGGATAGGGATCGGTGTGGCTGAGGGGATGATGGTTGGCAATGGCGTGGCGGGAACGGCCGTATTTGTTGGAATAACAGGTGCGGCAGTGGGAGGAACGGCCGTATTTGTTGGAATAACGGGCACTGCTGTCGGCGGCAGCGGGGGATTAGTCGGAACGGCCGTGTTCGTCGGCAATGGTGTACTGCTCGGCTGCGGCGTATGCGTCGGCGGCAACGGACGGGTCAATGTTGCTGCTGTAGTTGCCGATGCCAAAGGGACGGCCGTCACCGATGGAACGGCCGTCGCTGACGGAGGAACCGTAGCCGGCCATACAACAGTCACATCGCTCCCTTGCTCCACCTCATCTGCTCCACCAATACAACCAACCAACCCCATCCCTAACAAAAAAAGAAGAATCTTCCACTTACCCATATCACATCCTCACAATATATTTCACCCATCACCATCAGTGCCGCTTGGGGCTGCTCAGTTCCATTTACAAAGCATTTGGACAGTGATTTCAAGGTATCTTCTCAGTATTCTGGGGAGACTTGACAAATTTTTCTAATGATACTCGTGTAAAATAAAGTGCTGATGAAATTTGTCAACTCTTGTTCACGATTTATTGAGAAGATACATTTCAAGCGTAGTTCAAAAACATTTCAATATCTCGGGATGAGTACAACAGATGAAGAAAGGAACAAATTGCGTTAGTCGAGCCAATCTGTTCTTTTCCAAATCTGCTGTACTCATCTTCCCAATTTTTTGAGAAAATACACAAGACCTCTTTAGGGAAAACTCGTAAATAACTGTGGCCAAGGTGACAGGCACTTGCCAAGTGCCTGTCACCTGAACGTCCAAAGTTAAAAACGAACCTTCCCTTAGTACACACTGGCGGAAATTCTCCAGCAATTATCGTAGGTCAATTTTGTAAAATTGACCGTGCAATTTTACAAAATTGCACTACAGAAAACCCCGAAGTAAGGTAGGCCAAGCCTATACTAGCTCTTACGCATACGCCAAACTTTCGCGGACGCTGATACGGGTGGCACTTAGGGCGGGGATGATGGAGGAGAGGACGGAGATGAGCAGAATAATGAAGAGCCAGAGGAAAACGGCCGTATAATCAAACGCAAAATCCAAATCAGCCTTCATCAAAATTTGCCCCATGGAACCAGCCATCGGTCTGGAAATTACAAAAGCGAGCGGAACAGCGAACAGCCAGCTTACCAACCCTTGCAACGCCCCTTCCATGATAAACATACCGATAATAACTATTGACCGCGCCCCAATCGCCCGTAAAACGCCGATCTCTTTGGTGCGTTCAACAACGCTGATAGAGAGCGACCCCATCAAACCAATGCCGCCGACCAACCCCATCACCACCGCCAATCCCAACATCATGTTGATGATAATACCATATTGATTAAAGGCAAAAGCACGATCCTGCTCTTTAGTACGTGAGAAAAAAGCGTTGATATGTATGTTCCGCGATTCCAATATGTCGCCCAATTGCTGCATCACATCTGCGCTCATCTTGGCAGAGGGATTAGTCGTGCGTACCAAAATTTGATTGATACGATGTGCTTGTTTGGCAGCGTAGGCAACGGCCGTTGCTGGGGCATAAATAGGATCAGTTGTAAACGGATCGGGGGCAACGGCGACATACGTGCCAATAATCTCCCACTCCGCATCACCATGTTCACTCAAATCAATCGTGATCATATCCCCCACTTCTAACTCATTAAAATCGGCCGCATCTCGGCTAATAACAGCAACCCGCCCCTCATCCTCTGGTGACAACCATCGCCCGCTCGTGATCGTCGGCTTATACATCGTGCTATTAAGCGGTATGCCAAATAGTTCCGCACCCAGCCCGCCGCTATCATTGATGCGCTCCCCCTCTTTCAAGACCGTTGCCGTTAAACTGTACCACCCCTCCGCATCAACTACGCCCGGTATAGTACGCGCAAGAGCGATAGCTCGCTCCGTCCGCTGTGTGCCCAAAAAATAGAGCCGTATATCGTAAGAGCGCAGGGCTAATTCATTATTTAAAGTCGTCGTCATCGAGTTGCCAAGCGTGACAACCATCAAAAACATCGTTCCCGCACTGATTAGTACCAACTGCGTCAAAATTAGCCGCCCTTTGCGACGAAACATATTGCCCAGTGCATTAGCATACAAGGATGGCAGAAAATGACCTCCAATCCGTTCGATAAGTTGGTCGGTACGACTAGAACCAAAATCTCCGCCAATCCCATAGGAAGCGAGAGCTTCGCGCACAGAGAGGGCGGCTCCTTTCATAATCGGCCACAGCGCAGCTAAGACGGGGACGAGCAGCGAGGCCAAAATTTGCAGCACAAGGGCGCGTTCAGAGTATTGGAAACTGTTATAATCTATATTGAATATATTGAGCATCCATTGACTTGTCCTGTACGCGCCGATCAGCGAGAAGGGCAGAGAAACGATCAGAGCAACAAATCCATAAAATAGCACTTCAGCTAAATAGACGCGGGTGATGATGCGTGATGAGCCGCCTATCGCTTTGATCACGCCGATTTGATCGGTCTGTTGGGTGATAAGGGCAGTCATCGTGTTGGTGACCAGCACAATGCTGGCAAAGAGGGAGCCGATGGCTAACACTTGCAACACCATCATAACGCCAAGTATAAACGGCCGTCCCCAATGCTCATTCGGGTCTTGATAAATAACAAAAGCGACCCCAACCCCCTGCTTTGCCAACTGACCCTTGATTTCAGCGACACGATCACGCGCATACTCTTCGCTATACGGCGACACGCGAACAAGAAGCTGATGAAATCGGCCTTCAGGAACACCAAAGCGGCTCAAGCCAGCCGAATCAGTGAAAAAATACGCCTGTCCGCCAAACTCAGGCGGAGCAACAAAAGGGTGACGAATGATGCCCGTAACAGGAAAGGTACGATCTGAGCCATTCATCTCCAGAATAATTTCATCTCCCATCCCAACACCGTATCCATCAATCACCTGCCGTTCAATTGCTAATGTATTTTTGGTCGGCCACGCTCCCTCACGCAAATCAAGCCAATCGTACCGTTGGTCCTCATAATCATCACGCGCCAACAATGATGCCGATTCCCATTCCCCATCGGGGCTGGTTTTATAGCGCACCATAATCATATTGAGTGCTTCTACACCCTCTACCCCCTCAATTTTGCTCAAATTACGCGCCATATCTTGATCGACAGAGCCGCGCAAAATCATATTCAAATGGGAAGGGGCGACAGCTTGATGAGCCGCGTCCATGCCCGCGAGCATCTGGTCAACCATGCCAAAAATCACCCCGACAGCAAATACGCCGATGGCAATACTCAGCACCGTCAACAGCGTGCGGCTGCGATGATGCCATAAATCAAACCAGACTTTGTTCCAAATTACGCTCATAGGGGGTACAAGTTTGCAAATTTGCAAGCGGGCATATCTGCAAATCCGCAAGGTTGCAGGTTTACTTGCAACATTGCAGACATGCAGACTTGCTTGTTATTTATCACGATAAATCATTCCGTCTCGAATCTCAATCGTGCGCGGGGCGCGGGCGGCTAGGGAACGGCTGTGTGTCACCATCAATAAGGTTTTGCCTTCGGCGACGAGACTGCTAAAAATTTGATACACATCTTCTGACGTTTTACTGTCCAAGTTGCCTGTCGGCTCATCGGCGACAAGGAGCGGCGGATCATTTGCCATTGCGCGGGCGATGGCGGCGCGTTGCTGCTGTCCGCCTGAAACCATGCTGGGCAGCTTATCCGCTTGGTCGGCCAAATCAACCATCTCCAACAGGTGCATGGCACGCTCGGCACGCTCTTTGCGGGGCAGTTTTTTGACAAAATCCATCGGCAGGATGACGTTTTTGAGCAAAGTAAGCGCGGGCAGCATTTGAAAAAATTGAAAAATAATGCCTACATACTCTCCGCGCCACGCTGCTAACTGGTTTTCGCTCATCGTGTGGACGGTTTTGCCGGTCACAATCACGTCTCCTTCGCTGGGATGGTCGATACCAGTGACCATATTCAACAAAGTAGATTTGCCATTGCCCGACGGCCCGACAATAGAGACGAATTCGCCGGCCTTGATAGTGAAGTTGATCCCTTTTAGGACGGTTATTTCGCTGTCCCCAACAGGGAAACGCTTAATAACATTTTTGACTTGGATGATAGTTTCGATCATATAGATTGAATCACAATAATGTATGTTTTTTCAGAGAAGGAATTATAGACATGGTTCAAAGTGTTGAAAATCATCTTTACAGTTGTTGCGTAATTGGACGACCACAAAGTGTAAAGATCATTTCACATAAAATGAACCATGCCGAATTATAGTATCTTCTCAAAAATCTGGGGAAATAAGTATGTATCAAGAATCGGAATTCCCGATTCCGGCAACAAACCCCAAACGTATTGAGAAGGTATGAATTATAGGATAAAAACGGCCGTTTTCCACAAACTTTCATAATACCGTAGCAATTTCAATTCTAATGGTAACATCTCAATAAATTGGGGCAAAGACTTGACAGGTTTCATAAGAGTCTCGCGTTTTACACGAGAGTATTATAGAAAACCTGTCAAGTCTCCCCGAAATTTTGAGAAGATACTTCTAATGCAACAAAATGATCTTTATAATCTTTGGGCGACCCAGCGGATCGCCCTTACGATTTCCTCCTGTAGGGGCGATCCGCTGAATCGCCCAACACAAAATAAATTAAAAATGGACATGGTTTAAAAGTACCTTCTCAGTATTCTGGGGAGACTTGACAAATTTTCCTAATGATCTCGTGTAAAATAAAGTGCTGATGAAATTGGTCAAGTCTTGTCCATGATTTGCCCAATTCCAAACCATGCCGCATTTTTTACAAGGTTCACCTCATATGTTTTTGTCGGCGTGACATTCGTTATACTATCCAACATGATAGATGTCATAAGAGTGCCACATCTTCATTCATGCTATTGCACTCTATTGTACTTTATTGCACAATAGGGGATATGAATGGGTAAAAGTTACCCGCTATATCTTTTTTGTTCATAAAATAACGGCCGTTAAACAGCCCCAGAACAAAACAATCATGACTCATCACAGGAGAATGAGATGCGAAAAAAACAATTTTTTATTTTAGGTTTGCTAATAGCAACCATCTTTGCAGCCGCAGGGTTGCTATGGCAAGGTGATGTAAAAGCACAAGGCTCAGACAGCACCGCCGATCACAGCAAATTTGAGGAGCTGCAAAAAGAATTCGGTACTGGGCCAGAAGTAACCGCCGCCTGTTTAGAATGTCACACCGAAGCCGCCACGCAACTCCATCAAACATTACATTGGAATTGGGAAGCTGGCTACGAAGGCAATGCAAGCGAAATTGGCAAAAAACAAGACATAAACAATTTCTGTATTGCTGTTCAATCCAATGAAAGACGCTGCACCAGCTGCCATATCGGATACGGCTGGAAAGACAATGAATTTGACTTCACAAAAGAAGAATCTGTAGATTGTCTCGTCTGCCATGACACCACAGGAACATATAAAAAATTCCCACCCGGTGCAGGACACCCCGTTTATGAAGAAAAAGAATTCAACGGCAAAACATGGAAACCATTAGATTTAACAAATATCGCCCAAAACGTAGGGGCAACCAGTCGTAATACTTGTGGCAGCTGCCACTTCTCAGGCGGCGGTGCTGATGGCGTAAAACATGGTGATTTAGACACCTCACTAAAAAATCCCGACCACTCACTCGACGTACATATGGCCTCTGGAGAAGGGGAACTAAATTTCAGTTGCGCCACTTGCCACAGCTCACTATCACATGACGTTGCTGGCAGTCGTGTAAATATGACCGTCACCGATAGAGAAATTTCTTCCGCCAACCCTAATCAAGATCACGCCTCCTGCATGTCTTGCCACGATGATGATACCCACGAAGATGAGTACTTAAATAATCATACAGACCGTGTAGCTTGCCAAACATGCCATATTCCCAGAATCGCGCGCGGCGATATTCCCACAAAAGTTTTTTGGGATTGGCGCGATGCTGGTAAAGATATTGAGCCAGAAGAGCAGTTTGGACACGAAACCTTTATGAAAAAGAAGGGATCATTTGAATACAATATGGACTTTGAGCCTGAGTATGTTTGGTTTAATGGAACGATGCGGCAGACAGTAGCCACCGACAAAATTAATCCCACAAAGCTTGTCCAGATCAACACCCCGCACGGCAGCGTGGACGATCCCGATTCGCGCATTTACCCCATGAAAGTGATGCACGGTTTCCAACCATATGATTCCGTAAACAACACCTTTGTCATTCCCCATCTGATGCCATACGCAGGTGACGGAGACACGACCGCTTTTTGGAAATTCTTTGAGTGGGGACCAGCTATCGAAGAAGGGATGCGTTACTCAGGTCTCGATTACAGCGGCGAATATGATTTCGTAGAGACAGAAATGTTCTGGCCTATCGATCACATGGTTGCCCCAGCTGATGAAGCTGTGCAATGTCAAGAGTGCCATGATTCAGTAGAAGGCGGCCGTTTAGACTTTGCTGCCCTTGGCTATAGTGACGAACGAATACAGGAACTCACATGGGAAGGTGACTACCCGCCAATCACCGAAGACGCACTTGATGAGTTAGTCTCCAAACCCTCAGAAGGAACAGGCTGGATAGGCTGGCTGCTCGGTATTATCGGCGTTGGTGCCTTACTGGAAGTTCTCGTTGCTCGTAAATTAAGAGAGAGAAGGGAGGATTAAATAATGAATAACAATTCTTGTCAGACTTGCGGGACGGACGTCTCTCGGCGGGACTTCCTGAAAATCGCGGGGGCAAGCACCTGTGGAATAGCTGTTGCAGCCTTAACATCTGGAGAGGCTCTGGCCTCTTCAAATGAGGGTTTGCCCCTAGAAGAACATAAAGCGATGCTCTACGACTCAACCGTCTGCATTGGCTGTAAGCAGTGTGAAGCAGCTTGCAAATTAGATAATAATCTTGCCGAAGAGGATGTTAACGATTTATCTGGGAACACGTTTACCATCATCAAAGAGTATATATCTGAAGATGGAACAGAATCTGCATTCCGTAAATACCAATGTATGCACTGTGTAGAACCATCTTGCGTAGCTTCTTGCCCCGTAGCTGCCCTAACAAAATTAGGGGATGGGCCAGTCGTTTATGATGAAGATGTCTGTATCGGCTGTCGCTACTGTATGCAAGCATGTCCTTATGGCGTTCCTGCCTACGATTGGTCACAAGCGTACCCGCTCATTAGAAAATGCGACCTCTGCTATGATCGTCCCGAAGGGCCGGCCTGTGCTGAGACTTGCCCCAAAGGTGCATTGATCTACGGCAAACGTGGTGAACTCATCCAAATGGCTAAAGAGAGAATCGCGCTCAATCCCGATAAGTATTACGAAAATCGCGTCTTTGGTGAACATGATGGTGGCGGCACTTCGTTCCTTATCCTTGCGGCCGTTCCCTTTGAAAAAATCGGATTGCCGCCATTGGGAAATGAATCCCTGCCCTCACATACGCATACAGCAACGTCAGTCGTTCCCGGCCTTTTTGCTGGTGTCGCTGGACTGATGAGTTCTATTTACATCAGAACCAAAGATAATGAGGATGATGATTTACATGAAGGAGGAACAACATGAGCGCAATCACTATTCCCGGCACTAAAAAGCAGATTCCAATAGGGATCATTATGTTGGCCGTCTTATCCATAGTGGGCTTTTATGCAATGACGATTCGCTGGGTTGATGGATTAGGCATTGCTACCAATTTATCGGATACACGGCCGTGGGGACTTTGGATCAGTTTTGATTTAGCTGTGATGGCCTTCTCTGGATCCGCTTTCACGATGGCGGCTGTATCGCATATTCTTCACAAAAATAAATATCACAATATCGCACGAGTAGCTTTGATCGGCGGCTATGTCGGCTATTTATCCGCAGGGGCAGCTCTCACCGTAGAGCTAGGCCGACCAGAACGTCTATGGCACTTTTTCGCCTATCACAATCTGCACTCCCCCCTCTTTGAAGTTGGTATGTGTGTTATCGCGTACACAGGCATTTTAACACTTGAGTTTCTCCCCATGCTTTTTAAGAAACTCAAATGGGGAAAAATGATCAAAGTGATGCGTGCTATTGAGGTTCCTGTCGTGGTTGCTGGTATTACCCTTTCCACAGGACATCAATCCTCATTAGGCTCTATCTCACTCATATTGATCTACAAACTGCATCCGCTGTGGTACTCGCCCATCCTTCCCATAATCTTTTTGGCATCGGCTATGACATCAGGAATAGCGATGACGATGCTGGTAGGGTTCATCGGGACGCGCGTTTTCAATTGGGAGTTCAGAAAAGGGGTGTTCTCTGGATTAGGAAGAATACTGTTGTACGCATCCATCTTCACATTGCTTCTTAAATTAGGTGACCTGGCTTGGTCTGGTGAATTAGGGCTGCTGTTTGAAAACAGTCTGCAAAGTAAAATATACTTTATAGAAAACGTCGCTGGCTATGTTTTGCCCATTATCATTTTGCTCATCCCTACTCTTAACAAAAAATGGTCTTGGCTGTTCCGCGCTAGTGTTCTTTCTATTATCGGACTAGTCACCCACCGTATGGCTGTCAGCTTCTTTGGCTTGGCTGGTGCTGATTACTTCCCCACATGGCAAGAGTTTGCCAGCACTGCTGGTTTATTCTCTGTCGGTATCATCCTTCTATGGATAATTGCTGACAATATCCCGCTTGTGGTAGAAGAGCATTGATATAGTTCTCCCAGAGAAAATGGTCTGCGCAATAGTGACTGTTTTCTCTGGGATTTTTTTACCTTGTATGCTGCATAGTTGACGGCCAGAGAAAGTGATCGCCGTTTGGTTGTAA
This sequence comes from Anaerolineae bacterium, assembly GCA_015486215.1. Classification (GTDB taxonomy): domain Bacteria; phylum Chloroflexota; class Anaerolineae; order Promineifilales; family Promineifilaceae; genus S016-13. The sequence goes on from WFSA01000059.1 coordinate 16,933, forward strand.
ACGGCCGTTATCCACCACCGCATCCATATTTACAGAGCCATAAATGTGAGGAAACAGCGTCTCATTTTCCAAATGCTCGCTTCCCCCGCCCTCGATAGGAACTGGAGCCTCAAACTTAACAGGGGCGATCAGTTTGCCCGCCTCTATTTGCAAAAGAAGCAGAGAATCGGCATTACCCTCCTTTAAAAAAACCCCATAATAATCTTTCGCCACCAGTAAAGAAATCTCCCGACTTGCTGTACAATGTACAAACCCATCTTGCTCAAAACGAGCAGGGGTATAGTTGCCACCGACGATGCCTGCTTTGAATTCAGACTCGGGGACAATGTGATAAATAAAGTTACTCACCATCTTTACACTCCTTATAAGTACCTTCTCAATACATCGTGGACAAGACTTGACAAATTAGGAAAATTTGTCAAGTCTCCCCAGAATACTGAGAAGATACCTTTCATCCGTTATACTCACCCTAAAACCGTAGAAACGGCCGTTATCTCTATGAAAAAACACCGTTGTGCATGGTGCGGCACAGACCCGCTCTATATAAAATATCATGATGAAGAGTGGGGCGTGCCTGTACATGACGACCAACTCCTTTTTGCCAAACTGATTTTAGACGGCGCACAAGCCGGCCTAAGCTGGATCACCATCTTGCGTAAACGCGAAAATTATTGGCAGGCATTCGACCAATTCAATCCCGAAATCATTGCCCGTTATGGCGAAGCAAAAGTTGCCGAATTGATGCAAAATGCGGGCATCGTGCGTAATCGGCTAAAAATTCAATCGGCCGTCAAAAATGCACGCGGTTATTTGCAGATTATGGAAGAGTACGGCTCGTTCAGCAGCTATCTCTGGGGCTTTGTCGGCGGCTCAACCATCCAAAACGCATGGAAAACGATGGACGAACTGCCCGCAAAAACGGCCGAATCCACCGCGATGGCTAAAGCATTAAAAAAACGCGGCTTCAGCTTCGTCGGCCCCACCATCTGTTACGCCTTCATGCAGGCAGTCGGCATGGTCAACGATCACATGATTGATTGCTATCGGTACAACGCAATAACCGATTAGGACGCAGATTTTCAAGATGTTCAGGGTAAACCAGAAAAAAATGATCCGCAGATTTTACAGATTGACGCGTAACATCTCAATAAATTGGGGCAAAGACTTGACAGGTTTCATAAGAGTCTCACGTTTTACACGAGAGTATTATAGAAAACCTGTCAAGTCTCCCCGAAATTTTGAGAAGATACCTAAAAACGGTGTAAATTTGGGATTTAACAGTGCGATTTGGAGGTTACAATCGCCCTGCGTTAATCTGCGAAATCTGCGGACATTTTTTTGTACATGGTACAAAAATATCACTGATAAGGTACTAAGGGAAGGTTCGTTTTTAACTTTGGACTTTCAGGTGACAGGCACTTGGCAAGTGCCTGTCACCTTGGCCACAGTTATTTACG
>WFSA01000060.1 GCA_015486215.1 Anaerolineae bacterium
GGTCACAAATGGTTCAGCACGGGGGCGGATGGAGCCGCGTTTGCCATCGTCATGGCGGTCACCAATCCCGAAGCGTCCAAATACAAACGCGCCAGCCAAATTATCGTGCCCACCGACGCGGACGGCTTCCGTCTCGTCCGCAACACGTCGGTGATGGGCGAATCGGGAAGCGGATGGGCGAGCCATGCGGAGATTATGTATGACGGGGTGCGGGTGCCGCAAACGGCCGTTCTTGGCAAAGAAGGCGCGGGGTTCGCCATCGCGCAAAATCGGCTGGGGCCGGGGCGCATCCACCACTGTATGCGCTGGATTGGCATCTGCGAACGCGCCTTCGACATGATGTGCGCCCATGCACGACGACGAGAAATTGCTCCCGGACGGCCGTTAGCCAGCCAACAAACGATCCAAAACTGGGTCGCCGAAAGCCGCGCCGAAATCAACGCCGCCCGCCTGCTCACGCTCGATGCCGCCGACAAAATCGACCGCTTGGGCAGCTACGCCGCCCGCGATGACATCTCACTCATTAAATTTTATGTCGCGGGGGTGATGGGGCGCGTGCTAGATCGCGCCATCCAAACGCACGGGGCAATGGGACTAACCGACGAACTGCCGCTGGCGTACTGGTATCGTCACGAACGCGCTGCCCGCATCTACGACGGCGCGGACGAGGTGCATAAGCGGTCGGTTGCGCGGCGGATTCTTTCTAATGGATAATGGAAAATTGAGAATGGATAATGACGCGCCCCCCATTATCAATTATCCATTCTTGTACCGAATGCCATCTGCCGTTTTGAGTTCCTGCCAGCCGTAGGTGCGGAGGGCGAGCGGGGTGCTGCTGGCTTTGCGGAGTTGATCGGAGAGGGGGGGATGGGCGTAAACGGCCGTTTGTCCAAACAGTTCCGCTAAATCCATCTTTAATTTGATGGCGCAATGTTGCGGCACAACTAATGCGGTCACGATTTTACGGCCGTCGTCCATCCCATCGTTGGCGATTACTGTGCCGATTAGGCCGCTTCGTAACCAATCAGGTTCGTTTTGTCGCACAGCGATTGTGGCGGCGCGATGGCCGTAAATGCCAAACAGCTTGCGGGTGGGATGGGGCAGTGCGCTTATAAATGCGTCCCGTTCATCGGCGGGGAGTTGCTGGAAGGCAGCGGCGGTGGCGCGTAGCTCTTCGTCCAGCGGGCTGGGCATCGGCTGGCGATGGTATTCTATTAGGGTGGGGGGAAAAACGGCCGTTTGTCGGGCGAGTTCTGTTCCTGTTTGCATTAGGAGTCCTCTGCCTTGACAATCACTTCTCGGTATATCTCTGCTTCCACATCCACATCATCAAGTGTGCGGCGCAAAAAGGCAACTTTTTCCGCTACCGCCCACAAAATAAATTGATTCAGAGAAACGCCTTGCCATTTTGCCAAAGCTGCCGCTTCTTCTTTTAAGGCGATGGGTAAATTTAGTGCATATCGTGCCATGATTATCTCCTAGAATAATTTCTCACATCATATAACACATCGTTTGTGATGTCAATCATCATATTCTAAGATACAAAGCAATTATACACTTAGGGGAAGTTCGTAAATAACTATGGTCAAGGTGACAGGCACTTGGCAAGTGCCTGTCACCTGAAACTCCCAGAACGATGATACACTCAAGAAGTGACCCCTTTGGCCGCCCCTTCAGCAGCCGCCTTGATGAACGCGCTTGCGCCCTCTTTCAACAAGCCGCCCGCCTGTTGGAACGCCCGCCCCAACGCTTCCTTCTCTCCTCTTTTTAACAAGCCATCCCACTGCTGGCGGGTCAACCACTGCTCCAAGCCAACATCGGGGCGGATAACGCGGGTTAATTCATCCGCCAAATACCAAAGCATAACCTCCGCGTGGGGAGCGTAGCCGCTTCTTTTGTCTGTGTCTTTACGCAGGAACGCGCGTGTTTCCAATTTCCGCAATTCAGGAGCAAAGTTTAGCAGGTCGCGCAACAGGTGGTTGATATCAAACTGCTGGTTTTGTTCTGCACCCAGCAAATTGGGCATACTCTCTAATGCCGTGATGGTGAATGCCATCTGCATGTATGGTGTCCATGATTCCCAAATGGGCGACAGGGTGGTTTCCCCCGCAGAACGGTAAAAATCACGTCCAACTTTCTCATAACGAGTGATCGCGTCGTCCTCATCTTCGTACCAATCCCAGAGAAAATAAGCGGCCGTTTGCAAAAAATATGGGTGCTGGCCGCCAATACGCTTCAAGAAGGCGCGATCCGCAGGCGTGAATTGCCCTCCGCGTGACAGCAAAATGCCCATATCCTTTTGTGGGAAGGGGGGCAGTGTGATCTCTTGCACAAAGTTGAAGTAAGGAGAGCCAGCGGCAAAAGCGGTGGATTCATAGTTCAATTCTGTAGTGGTACGCCGCGAGGCAATGATGAGGGAAAAAGAGGTATGACGCGAAGCGAGCGAGCGCAATGCGCCGTAAACGGAAGCCTGATGCAGGTTTGGTTCATGTTGCATCGCGCTAAATTCGTCTATGAGCAGGACGAAGCGATACTCATCCTGCTCTAACTGCCGAAAAATCTGCTCCCATATCCCAAAGTTGAAAGCGGCTTGGCTTCCCTCAACTGCTTTCACTAATGGTAGATCATACAACGGCCGTAATGCTTCTTCCCAAAAACGGTTCTCATCCCAGCCAGACATGGTATGTCCATCCAGATAGCGGAAGATGATGCGATCTTCCAGATCGCCAAAGAGGGCGACGGCCTCGTCTTGTACGCGATAGAGCAGGGATGTTTTGCCCATGCGCGGCTCGGCCGTGACGACCGCCGAACCGCCTGTCCGAATACGACCGACTAAACGACGCAACGGCCGTTTGCGATCCAAAAAATCATCCCCACGCACAATGTCTCCATGAATAAACGGATTAGTTTGTATCATATTGTTACTACTCCATATGTTAAAAAAGCAGCTGACTTCAAGAGCGTAAACTCAGGAAGCCAGCCTTTTCTATATTCGCCTCACCTGCATGACAGACAAGACAGGAAGTGCTGGCGCTCGCTTTCTAGGCACACGCATAATGCCGATACCTGCAAAGAGGGTTAGCGATATACATTCCGGCCTAGATAGGTTTAGGAAAGCGGTCGGGCGCAGCGGAAACCGTTGTTGTTCCATGTGTTTGTCGGGGTGTTCCTGTTCCGATTGGCGACACGCAAGTTGTTCTCATTGTTGTTCCACGAGCCGCCCCGCAGCACGTTTTCCAGACTCCCTACATAACGCGCTTTCACGCGGTAATGCCTAAGATTTGGCTGTTTTCAGCCAACTGCCCAACAATTTGCCGATTTCGACTAATTGTCTAGACGCATATTGATACTGCTTTTTGTTGGTCAAACTTCGTGCATGGCTCAAACGCAGATACAAGCGTAATTTATCAAGTTCTAAATCAGCACTTAAAAGCACGTTTCGTTGTCGTCGGGTTGTACGCGCCGCCTGAACCAGCGTTTCATAAAATGCAAAAGCGGTGTCCTCAAGTCGGCGTGCCATACGAAACCGCTCACTTTTAGGGAAGCGTTCGGTATGGTTCATCAACCAAAGTAAGAAATCATATGTTTTACTAAAAATCGGAGATTGACGACTATTCATATTATTGCACCCCGTGCAGCACGGCGAAAAATAAGAGGCGATAATATATTTGAACGCAATCCCCATGTATCACCATGTTCAGCATGAGCAATCCAAGCATTAATAGAGGCTTGAACACGCTTCTCATCAATTTCACCATCACGATAGCGAGCAGCTAATGCTTTAAGACGACGACGCGCATGAACAGCTTTTCGTCGTTTAAGCCGGCGATAATTGTGAAACATTTGAAAACCCAAAAAGGGAACACCGATTCGCGTGGGGCGGGGTTGAGCCGAATTAGTATGAATGGTTAAACGCAACCCTGCTAAAAAGTCGGTAACTTGTTTCTGCCACTCGTGTAACTGTGCTTTGTTGTCGGCAAATAAAAGCATATCATCTACATAGCGGATGTAACCACGACATTTAAGCTGTCGTTTAATGAAATGATCCAATGGATTAAGATATACATTAGCCCAAAACTGACTGGTAAGATTGCCAATGGGCAACCCACGAGGACGGTTAATGTCAAAAAGATCGTCGCTAGGAAAATAGATCATCTGGTACTCTTCATGCAAAACACCGTCGCCGCTATTTACAATCCGACGGCACAAATCCATCACGCGTTCATCAATGATGGTTTTTGATAATGTATTTAACAAAATGGCATGATCAATACTGGGGAAAAATTGACGAACATCCATCGGCAATACATATTGAAAACGGCGCAAATAGGTTGTACAACGGTCTAAGGCACGATGTGTCCCTTTTCCTTTTCGATTGGCATAACTGTCATAAATGAATTTGCGTTCATAAATCGGCTCTAACAGATTGTTTAAGGCGTGATGTACCACCCGATCCCGGAATGGAGCGGCAGAAATTAGCCGATGTTTGGGGTCGTGAATGTAAAAACTGGTATACCCACGGGGCTGATATGCGCCTTGTCGCAGTTCGTCTCTTAGATCGAATATATTTTCTTCCAGACGGTATTCAAAGGCAGCAACAGATGGGTGAGAACGCTTGCCCCGTGCGGCCTTTTCAAAGGCGGCAAATAAATTGCTGGATGAAACCAGTTTCAACCACAGATGATTATACGTTTTTCCCATGATGACAACCCTAATTTTTAAAAATTTGATCGCGCAGGGGGGACACCCCCCTGCACCCCCCGTTCCAGTATTCCAGCAGTTCAGTAACCAGCACCCCAGAATCAAGGCGAGCGGGCGCAGCGGAAACCGTCGAGGTTCCAAGTGCTAGCCGGGGCGCTCCAGTTCCGATTGGCGACACGCAAGTTGTACTCATCGTTGCTCCACGAGCCGCCCCGCAGCACGCGGTATGTAGCCGCATCTTCTGGCCCCTGCGGGTCTACCTGTGGAGAGTTGCTATAATAATCGCTGTCATACCAATCGGCCGTCCATTCCCACACATTGCCTGCCATATCATACAAATTATACCCATTAGCGGCAAAAGTTTTAGCTGGCACAGTGGAACCGTCGCAACTGCTATATTGCGCTCCATTTTCCGCTCCTGCGGTACAAACGGGATCATCGTCTCCCCATGGATATATTTTACCTTCCAATCCGCCGCGAGCAGCGTATTCCCACTCCGCTTCGGTTGGCAAACGCGCATCCGCCCATGCACAATACGCCCGTGCATCCTCCCAAGAGACGTAAACAACGGGATGATCAAGATAATTTTCATCATCATATTTATCGCGGTTATCAGGCGGATCACAACTGGTGCATGCCTGATACATTCGATTGGTTACCTCATGCTCATCCATCCAAAACGGATTCAACGTGACAGCGTGTACAGGGCTTTCATCACTACGCCCCTCTTTACTTCCCATTTGGAATGTGTCGGCAGGAGGAACATACACCATCACCATCCCATCCTGACTGCTTGGCGAACGTGTTATTGTCGTACCAATCCACGGTGTCGGTGTACTTGTTGGCGTGGGGGTATGTGTCGGCGTGGAAGTGTTTGTTGGCGTAGGGGTATTTGTTGATGTGGGCGTAAATGTAGGTGTAGCTGTATTCGTCGGCGTAGGGGTATCCGTTGATGTAGGGGTAAATGTCGGCGTGGGGGTATAGGTCTCCGTTGCTAAACTGGCAAGAGGCCCATATCCATCTGTACCCACATCAACCAATTTATTCCCCATCCCTCCAATAAAAAACAAGAATAGTACGGCTAAACCACCAGCCAAAAATATCAATCTTTGTGGATGGAGCAGCCATACCTGCCAATCTGGAGGTGGTGTTACTCCTTTTTCTATTGCTTTTGCCAGCAGAGCAGCCGCCAGCAGCCCGTTATCTGCATAATCAGGTTGTGTTTGCACAACCCAAAGCAAAGCATTCCGCGCGTCTTCCCATTCCCCCTTAGCTAACGCCTGTTTCCCCTCCAAAAAGCGCAAGTTTAATTTCTTAGCCCCTTCCTGCCGAAGCAAAATTTCCTGCTTTCCTCCTGTTGCATCTGGATCAGACGGCTGTAGAGCCAATATCTTGTCGTACCATTCCAGTCGTGCCGTATCACTGTCCTCAGTCTCAGCCCGTTTTAGATAGATTTGTTTTAACCGCGCCCGCGCCCGCCCTGATGAAAGGTCGCGCAGTTGCTCAAACGTCCTTTGCGCCGCATCCAGATTTCCCTGTGCCAACTCAATTTCACCTAATAGTTCCAATGCACCAAGATGAGCGGGATTCAGTTCCAATGCCTGCCGTAAGTAATTCGCGGCACGTACCAGATCGTTGCCTTCAAAAACTGATTTACCCGCTTGATACAAGCTATTGGCCGCTGGGCTGATACGATCCAATTCATTCTGGGTCCGATCCAGCGGCTTGTTTTCCGCGATCCAACGGCGCAGCAACTCAACACGAAAACGGTAACCGCCATTTGCAGGCTCAAGGATGTCCCATTTTTGTAGTTGACGGGGGGCATTACTCAACTCACCAATTAAAATACGCACACCACTTTCAGCCAGAATTCTGGCAAGCGTATCTTCATCTACCACCACATGCCCTTCGCCCGCCAACGCCGCTACCGCCACCTTCTCTGCTGGCCCCAGCCCCTTCCACAGCCAATCAAACATATGGTCGCTGCGCTGCATTGCGTCGGGAATTGCTTCATCCACTTGCGTCGGTTGCACCAGCGGCGGATCATCCCCCTCCTCGTAAGCCAGTTCCCATACTTCGGAACATAACGCCTGCGTCAAGTATGGGTGTCCGCCAGTTAGATCCCAAATACGTTTAACGGCCGTTTCTGTCCATGTCAACGTCTTCTCCCGCTCTGAAAGGCGGATCAGCCGCTCTGCATCCCGCCGCCCCAGCAGTGAAACGCGCACGGTAGGCAAATTTTTGAACAACCCTTGCGCCACAATATCCAGATCGTCAATCGTACGCCCCAACACAAACACAAATTTCAAGCGTTCCGTATCCACACGACGCAGTTGGCGCATGTAGGTGAAAAAGATTTTCTTGAGTTTTTGGTCTGCTTCTGGGTCGGCTTGCACATCAAACTCATCCATCAGCAGGACAAGGCTGTCAGCGGCGGGCAACGCAGTTAATACGGTAGGCAGCCACTGTTCACGAAAGCCAATTTGAGCATTTTCACCCAAATCAGGTTGGGGAAGCGCAAGAACGCGGGCAATCGTGCCTGCCAATCCACGCAACAGCTTATCCAGCGGTTCGCCGCTGAAGTTCATCAGGTCAAAATAGACAGGATGGTAGGCCTCCTCATCGGGCAGACGGGCTTGCAGATATTGTAAAATGGAGGTTTTGCCAACGCGCCGCTGTCCAAACAAGGTGATGGCGTTCTGCTGCCGATGGCGCATGATCCGCATCACTTCACGCAACACGTCTTCACGCCCCACAAAAGAGGGGAATTTACCGACGGGGTCGCCCGCCATATAAGGGTTGTCAGGGATATTCATTGGTCGCGTCCACCTGATGTAGAGAATAAATGTTGGCGGGGATTATATAGCGGAGCGGGTGTATGGGTCAAAACAGCACAACCGCTAGTGGGTCAATTTTGCAAAATTGACCTACACACTACTTCCAAATCAAACTCTGCCCGTTCATCTCTTCGGGTTGAGGCAAGCCCATCAATTCCAGAATGGTTGGGGCAACATCGGCCAGCTTGCCGCGCGGGGTGAGATTGACGTAGCCGTGATGCCCAATCACAAAAAAGGCGACGGGTTGCGTGGTGTGATAAGTATGCGGATTGCCCGTCGCCAAATCGGAGCCAAGAAGTTGAACTTTTCAAAATCAGGCAGGTTTTTGCGCTTAAACCTCAAAAAGTTCAACTTCTCCACTGATCGGGTTAAAATAATCATGTCTGAAGACATACTTTTTCCTCATGTCATATCTTGGGGTAATCTGTGGGAAGCATACCACAAAGCGGCACGGGGTAAACGGGGAAAGTTAGCAGCAATTCCAATTATGGAAATTTCTTGACAAATGGTCGAGTGACGCCTTAATTGTTAGGAACACGCAACCATTGTTTTAGGGATTTTTGGTCGGATCAAGCCTGATTTTGGTAAATAATCGCTCAAAAC
>WFSA01000061.1 GCA_015486215.1 Anaerolineae bacterium
ATTATTAGATTTATTATCGCCCGCGTTTGATCGCTTTGAAAATAATCCTGCCCTTGATGTACTGTTGGCATTGGCAGAAACGCCCATTTCCCTCCTGCGCTGTGCAGGCTACGATGCCCCTCAAATCGAGGCGTTTTTATCACAACGCGCAGTTATAGATGAAATGGGCTTAGATCAGGTTGATCAACGCCTCATGCAGCGTATTGAACTTGGTGAATGGGCTGGACAGCCTTCTACAAAAGCGTGGCAATGGTACGTTGCCCGTGAACTATATCTTACCCCGTCTGATTTGGAGCGGCGGCTGGCAAAGCTGAAACAGTTGCGCGGCCTGCGCTGGAACGGCCGTCAAGGAACGATGGTTTTTACAAGCTGAGCGAGTAGCAAGTGTGCGAGTAGCGAGTGATGATAAATTGCTCGCGCACTCGCCACTCGCACACTCGCAACCTCCTCATGTGCGGAATTGCAGCAATTTTACTTTATCCAACCGAACGACCGCCTGAAATGTGGGCGGAAATTCGGCAATCGTTTACCGATAATCTACTCTTCAACGAAGAGCGTGGGCGTGAGGCGACTGGTGTTGCCGTGCTTAAACGGAACGAGCCAACAGCGGTGTTTAAGTTGCCTATTTCTGCGAGTGAATTTGTAAAACGGCCGTTTTACACCAACCTCCTCCACCATATCAATGCAGAAACAACGCTCATTCTCGGCCATACCCGTCTGCCCACCAAAGGCAACCCCGCCAAGAACAGCAATAATCATCCCATTCAAGCTGGCGATGTGATCGGGGTGCATAATGGACACATCAGCAACGACGAGCTACTATTTGCCAACTGTCATTGTGAGCGGGAAGGTGAGGTAGACAGCGAGATTATTTTTCGATTGTTATGGCATGAGTTGGATGGGCCGTTTGGCGATGTGGATTTAACGGCCGTTAAATCCAATCTGCAAAAGCTGGAAGGCAAATTTGTCGTGCTGGCTGGCGATCAACGACAGCCTAACAAGTTGCTGGTCGTCAAGCGCAAGAATCCCCTTTCTCTTCATTACCATCCAGAATGGAAAGCCCTTATTTTTTCATCTCGTTACATTTTTCTACGCAAAACGTTTGGTCGCGTCGTGCTGAAAGAAAACCTCGTTAGCGACAAAATTTTTATCTTCGACGCGGAGAAACTGCCCCAACTTGGCTCTCAGGCCATGCGTATGATTGCTTTGGGAAGGTTCGTAAACAACTTTGGAGTTTCGTCATCGCCCCCCACCCTAACCCTCCCCCTTTAGGGGGAGGGAACTTGCTCCCTCTCCCTTTGGGAGAGGGCTGGGGTGAGGGTAAAACGCCAAAGTTAAAAACGAACCTTCCCTTTGTAAAAAACGGCCGTTTTGCCATCGTTTTGTATTAGGAAGTTGATATGGAAAAGGAAGCAATCCTTGTCGTAGACGATAATCACGAACTCACCTCTCTGCTGACGCTGTTCCTTCGTATTAATGCTGTATTGCGTGTCCTACAGCGTGTGGCTACTATAGAATTAGCTACCTATCACGATGATAATTTAATAATAGATATTAAGAGCGCACTGGAAAAAGAGATGCGTACACAGCATCATTACGTTTCATTTCAGTTGAAGTGACTGTCACGGGGCAAACAGACTTCGGTAATTCAAGATTATGCGCCCCGTGACTGTCACTTTGGTTCAACCCATCTGAAACACACCCAAATCATTAGGGTGTGTTTCATTTCAGTAGAAGTGATAGTCACGGGGCGCATAGTTTCGGGTAAATTAAGTCCGTTTGCCCCGTGACAATCACTTTGGTTCAACCCATCTGAAACACACCCAAATCATTAGCAATACACGAGGAAGGATTTATATGACAGCAAAGCAGTCAGCCCATTTATCAGAAAGTGTGTTAGTTGTACACAATATGCAAGGTCGGTTGCGTGCCTTAACGCTGGGGTTGCAGCAGGAAGGGTATATGGTACGCGGCACATCTAGCGGCGCATCTGCTTTACAGATGGCCGCCGCCGATCCACCCGATCTAATTCTACTGGATACGCAAATGTCGGACATAGCGGGGGTTGAGGTGTGCCGACGGTTGAAAGCTGATGAGAAAACGGCCGTTATTCCCGTCATCTTCATCGGTTATACAGGCAGTCTTAAAGAAAAAATGTACTGCTTTGCTGTCGGCGGTGCCGATTACATTTGGCATCCCTTTCAGCTTAACGATGTATTACGGCGGGTAACAACACAAATCCAATTGCACCGCCAGCAGCAGCTGAAATCAAACAATGAACAGCTACCGCCAGAAATCAGCGCACACCATTTGGCAACAAACGCAACAGCGCAAACACCAGATGAAAACGCTTGGCAGCAAAGCAGCCGAATCTTAAATCTATTAACTGAATGTAATCATGCAACATTGCAAGCGATTAAAGATAGCAACACATTAGCGGTTAAAGAGAGCGATTTATTGCAAACATTCTGCCGCATGATTGTAGAGATCGGCGGATACAAAATGGCGTGGGTTGGCATTGCCATAAACAACGAGGAAAAAGAGGTGCTTCCCGTCGCCCAAATGGGGTATGAAGATGCGTATTTAGATACAATTCGTATTTCATGGGGAGAGGGGGCGCGAGGGCAGGGGCCGACGGGCAGGGCTATTCGTACACAACGGCCAGCAATTATGAATAGCATTGATACCAATCCCACCTACGCCCTTTGGCGCGAAACGGCCGTAGCGCGGGGATACGCATCCTCTATCGCTTTACCTTTGTATGATGGAGAGATGACTTTGGGTGCATTAAATATCTATGCCATAAAACCAGAGGCATTTGATGCAGACGAAACAAAACTATTGATGTGTTTAGCAAATAACTTGACCTTTGGCTTACTCTCCATACAGTCAAATCAAAAACGCCAACTGGCTGATACATCTATGCACCAATTGTCACAGGCGGTAGAACAAAGCCCCGCAACGATTATCATCACAGATATAAATGGCTGTATTGAATATAGTAACCCCCAATTTAGTAAAATAACGGG
>WFSA01000062.1 GCA_015486215.1 Anaerolineae bacterium
CAGTGGTACGACAGATTGCACGATGACGATGAATCAAGCCGGTGCTGTTACGGCAACATTCGAGGCGGAAGGTTCGACAAGTAAGATATTCTTGCCCATTATCATACGCAATTAGCCCCTATTGGGGATAGATTGAGTACTTTACTTAGGGAAGGTTCGTTTTTAACTTTGGACTTTCAGGTGACAGGCACTTGCCAAGTGCCTGTCACCTTGGCCACAGTTATTTACGAGTTTTCCCTTAGGCCATTTCTAAATTTAAATCACCCGAAATTTTGATTGTCATTCCCGTCTTCACAGAGACTACCCTCACGAAGGTGGGGGAATGACAAACGTGTAATTATTTTTTATGAATGGCCTTATTGCTGACATCTATTGAAATCGTTCATATTAAACAAAAGCACCTTTACGGTTAGGTAACCGTAAAGGTGCTTTTTGATTTAAGTATGTTTCATTTCAGTAGAAGTGCTAGTAGTAGCCCTATAATTGACATAATATGCAAATTGAGGGGAATTTATGCGTTACGATTGTCGTGATCGTATTTCGTGATCGTTTTCGTGATCGATTTTTTCCGATTTTCGATCACGATCACGAAAACGATCGCGATCACGCCTTAAGGCGAGGTTGCAATCGCCCTGGAGGTGCAAGGCACAGGGCGCATAATTTAAGGTAGACCAAGATTGTTCGCTCTGTGCCATGCGCTTAGGCACCGTTTTTATAGATAGTTTTGTATCTTCTCAATAAATCGTGGACAAGACTTGACAAATTTCATCAGCACTTTATTTTACACGAGTACCATTAGGAAAATTTGTCAAGTCTCCCCAGAATACTAAGGGGAGGTTCGTTTTTAACTTTGGACTTTCAGGTGACAGGCACTTGCCAAGTGCCTGTCACCTTGGCCACAGTTATTTACGAGTTTTCCCTAAGAAGATACATAGTTTCCATTTGAAAAAAACACAGCTTCTGCCGCCTATCACATTGACCGCCTGATTCAACGGAGATGCCTTCACCCCCGTTGACAATTGACTGTTGACAATTAACCATTGACAATTCCCCCTCCCTGCCGCAACGCCAACCGCCCCGCAACCTCTTCCCGATCCGCCTCCAAGCCAGCCAATTTATCACGCTCTTTTTGAACGACAGCGGCAGGTGCTTTCTTCCCAAACGGACTAGCCAACAGCTTACTCACACGGACGATCTGCCCTTCCAAATTGGCGAGTTCCTTCTCCAGCCGTGCCTTCTCCTTGCCCAAATTGACCATCCCCGCCAATGGCAGGTAGCAGACCACACCGCCAAAAGAGAGTGTGACAGCCGAGTCAGGGGGAACGGCCGTCTCTTCCAAGATCAATTCATCAACACTCAATCGTGCCAGCGTGCATAACACCGCCTTCTGCCCTGTCAAAAAGCCGAACTTATCGCCCGCGCTGATGCTGGCCGCGATCCATTTGCTGGGATCAACCTTGTTTTCCGCCCGAGCGGCGCGAATACCGCGCACCATGTCGCGCAATCCTTCAAAATCGGCGGCGGCAGCGGCGTACCGTTCGCCCGCTGTCGGCCAATCAGCGATGATGAGCGCATCCGTCCATCCTTCATCGGGCGCAATGCCAATGCCCGATTCGACGCACGCCGCTTTCAACTGTTGCCACGTCTCTTCGGTGACGAAGGGGATGTACGGATGGAGCAGCCGCAAGCTGTCGTCCATCACTTTACGAAGAACGGATAACGTCACCCACGCCGCCGCGCCGCCGCCGCGCATCTGCACCTTTGCCAACTCCACATACCAATCGGCAAAATCGCCCCAGATAAAATCATACGCTTGGCGGCCGGCTTCGCCATATTGATACTTATCCATCAAACGGTCAACGGCCGTTATTGTCTCAGACAATCGCGTCAAAATCCATTTATCGGCGGCGGCATAGACACATTCATCCGGCTTATCGGCCGCAGTCGCATTGCCCAAGCTATGGGTGATAAATCGTGCCGCATTCCAAATTTTATTGGCAAAATTGCGATTGCTGGCAACCTTGTCCAATGAAAGATTGAGATCGTTGCCCGGCGTGCCGCCCGTCAATAGCGTAAAACGGAGCGCGTCAGTGCCGTACTCCCCCATCACGATGAGCGGATCGGTCACATTGCCCGTTGATTTGCTCATCTTTTTGCCATCTTCAGCGCGGACAAGCCCGTGCAAATAGACGGTGTGGAACGGGATGTCGTTGGTATAGAGCAAGCCGCTCATCACCATGCGGGCAACCCAGAAAAAGAGAATATCGTATCCTGTTTCCATCACGTCGGTGGGGTAAAAGCGTTGCAAATCGGCCGTCTGCTCCGGCCAGCCGAGCGTGGAGAACGGCCATAAGCCGCTGCTAAACCATGTGTCCAACACGTCGGGGTCTTGGGTGATGGATGCGCTGCCACAATGGGTACAGCGGTCGGGGTCTTCGCGCTCGACGGTGTGGCCGCCGCAATCGGCGCAATGCCACACGGGAATGCGGTGTCCCCACCACAATTGACGACTGATGCACCACGGCTGGATATTGTCCAGCCAGTTATCCCACACTTTCTCAAACCGATCTGGAACGATGCGGATACGGCCGCTATGAACGGCCGCTAATCCCAATTTAGCCATCGGTTCCGCATCTACAAACCATTGACGGCTGACGAGCGGCTCAATAATCTCGCCGCCTCGTTGACTGCGCGGCACGGCATGGGTGATGTTTTCAACTTTCACGACCATCCCCGCCTTTTTCATATCCGCCCAAATGTTTTTGCGACAAACGAAACGATCCTGCCCTGCGTACCCACCGCCGTTCTCGTTAAGGGTCGCATCTTTATTCATAATGTTAATGATGGGTAGCCCATGTTTCTTGCCAATGGCAAAATCGTTCGGATCGTGGCCGGGCGTGATTTTCAATGCGCCCGTACCAAAGGCCATATCCACATATTCGTCGGCAATAATCGGAATTTCGCGGTTGAGCATGGGAACGAGGCATGTTTTGCCGATGTAGTCGCGGAAGCGTTCGTCATCGGGATGGACGGCAACGGCAGTATCCCCCAAAATCGTCTCTGGGCGCGTGGTGGCAACGGGAATGCTGCCCCCCTCTTTCATCGGGTAGTTGAAATAGTACATGTGACCGCTTTCATCGGCAGTCTCTACTTCTAGATCGGAAACGGCCGTTTGCAACCCCGGCGACCAGTTCACCAAATACTCTGCCTGATAAATCAACCCCATCTGATACATCCGCACGAATGCCTCACGCACGGCGCGGCTCAACCCCTCGTCAAGCGTAAACCGTTCCCGATCCCAATCGCATGACGCGCCTAGCCGCCGAATTTGACGGGTGATGTGGCTGCCATACTTTTCCTTCCACGCCCAGGCGTGTTCCAAGAATTTCTCGCGCCCGATCTCCTCCAGCGTCACCCCTTCAGTGCGAAGTAGCATGTTGGCAACCTGTAATTGCGTCGCAATGCCCGCATGGTCAACGCCAGGAACCCACAGGGCGGCGTACCCCTGCATCCGCGCCCGCCGAATCATCAAATCCTCCAACGCGACAAACATCGCATGTCCCATATGCAATTCCCCCGTCACATTTGGCGGCGGGATGGAGATCGTGAATGCTTTTGCATCTTGCGGTCGGGCTTCAGGCTTAAACCAGCCATTATCCTGCCACCATTGATAAAGACGTTCCTCTGTTTGGCTAAAATCGTATGCTTTGGGCATGTCCATAATAAACTCCATTTGCGAGTAGCATGGCGAGTAGGCGAGTGGGCGAGTAGGCGAGTTATTTACTCGCTACTCGCTACTCGCCCGCTCGCCACTCGCTACTCAAAATAAAAAGCCCTCTCATCCTATAAATAAGGACGAGAGGGCTTGAATTTCACGCGGTACCACCTTAGTTCCAGCAATGACAAATAACAATTAACAATTGCTCATTGCCTCGCTGACGCTTGGACGCTGTAACGGGCGTTCCCGATCTGACTTAATGGGCGATTTTATCGCTTTTCAGTCAGACGACTCATGGACGACTTCGACAAGTTGGTATGGGTGCAATGGCTTTCAGCCAAACGGCCGTTGCTCTCTGACATACCTGCGTTGCGTACTACTTCCAGTCGGTGTCTTTGTTTTTTTGAATATGCGGGTAGTGTAGCAAAAATGGTGGGGATTGGGAAGGGGTAATGGCCGTTTTGCAAATCACAAAAGCACATCGTTAGGAGGGCAGTTAAGGAATAAATTGCGTCAGTCGGGTAAATCTGTTCTTTTCCCAATCCGTTGTACTCATGTCCCCAACTTTTTGAGAAGATGCTTGCAATCGCCCTATTAAAAAGCGCAGGGTGATTCCAAAGTCAACCGATCTTTTGTAGGGGCGGGATGGTGCGGATAGGTCTCGTCTAAAACGCATGGCATCCATTCCGCGCCATCTCGCCCTGCACGCTACCTGCCGCGAACATAAATACACGGCGTATAAAGTACAGGGCGAGACGGGCGGGAACAAAAGCCTTTCTTCATGACGGATACCTTACCCGCCCCCTACATTGCTCGACTTTGGAATCGCCCCGTTAAAAAGCGTCCTTCAGTGGAGAGAGATGCTCATTTCTAGTATAATTTGCCTATGCTTACATTAAAAACACGGTCGTTATTCCACACCCTCCTCGACGCGCTCAGCTTACAAGAAGGAGAGCAGCCCGCCATCATCTATGTGCAAACAGGCAAAGCTGATGAAGAGATCAGCCGCACCGCCTTTCGTCAGCGGGTGCTGACAAACGCCCGCGCTTTACACGCGCTCGGCATCCGTCCACGCGACCTTGTCATCATCGCCCATACGCAAAATTTAGAAAGCATCACCCTTTTTTGGGGCACGATGGCGATGGGCGCGATCCCGTCCATGTTCCCCACATTGACAGAGAAGATGGACACGGCCGTTTACATGCAAAATATGCAAAAACTGGTCTCCTTCTCCGATGTGCGTGCCATCTTGACGACAGATACATTTGCGCCCCTATTGAAAACGGCCGTCTCCTGCCCCGTCTACGGCAGCAGCCAAATCAAAGAGAGTGAAGCCCCCAGTCAGCCGCCGTTCCCCCCCGCCAACCCCGGCAAGATCGCCTTCTTGCAACACTCTTCTGGCACGACGGGGCTGCAAAAAGGGGTAGCGTTGACCCACACGGCCGTTCTGAATCAACTCGCCAGCTACAGCATCGGGATCGCCCTCACCACCGATGATGTTATCGTCAGTTGGCTACCCCTTTATCACGATATGGGCTTAATCGCGGGCTTTTTGCTGCCGCTCATGCAAGGAATTCCGTTAGTATTGCTCTCCCCATTCGACTGGGTACGCCATCCCGCTCTGCTCTTTCGGGCGATTGATGCACATGGCGGCACACTCTGCTGGCAGCCCAATTTTGCCTACAACCACGCCGCCCGCCGCATTCGTCCACAAGAGTTAGAAGGGGTGTCGCTCGCCTCCATGCGCCTATTCATCAACTGCTCTGAACCCGTTCGCGCCGACACCCACGCCCAATTTTTTGAGCGGTTTGCAACGTTAGGCATCACGGAGCAAAGCCTCGCGGTCAGTTATGCGATGGCTGAGAATGTGTTTGCGGTCACTCAAACGGCCGTCAACCAAGCTCCTCATCTGGATAGGGTTGATGGGATGGAATTGGCGAAAAACGGCCGTGCGATCCCCGTCTCTTCCGATGGTGTACTCATCGTCTCCTGCGGCCTTCCGATTAAAAACACGGCCGTCGTCCTGCTCGACAACACCCATCACCCCCTGCCCGACCGCCGCGTCGGTGAGATCGGTATCAAAAGCGACTGCATGTTGAGCGGCTACCATAAACGGCCGGATTTACGGCCGTTTACCGACGACAAATTTTACCTGACAGGGGATCGCGGCTACATGGCTGATGGCAGACTATACATCATTGGCCGCAGCAAAGACCTAATCATCAATGCGGGCAAAAATGTGTATCCGCAAGATATTGAGGCCATTGTGAACGAGGTTGAGGGGGTGAAAAACGGCCGTGCGGTTGTTTTTGGCGTTCAAGATACGCGAGAAGGGACGGAACTCATCACCGTCGTCGCTGAGGTGCAAACGAATAATGCGGCCGCACGCAAAAAAATAAACAAAGCAATTCGACAAGCCATCGCCAAACACAGCACCGTCACCGCCAGCTATGTGCAATTGGTAGAAGAAAAATGGATTCTAAAAACATCAAGCGGCAAACTGGCTCGCGCCGCCAATCGGGATAAATGGCTTAAAAAACGGTAACTACTCAACCATTATCCAAATTCACCACAAAAACACGAAGAACACGAAGTTTTTTAAGATTTTCTTTGTGATCTTTGCTTCCTTATGGTGAAATAATTGATAGGCTGAGTAATATCTTCTCAATAAATCGTAGACAAGAGTTGACAAATTTCATCAGCACTCTATTTTACACGAGTATCATTAGGAAAATTTGTCAAGTCTCCCCAGAATACTGAGAAGATACGCTGAGTAGTTACAAATCCGCAAGTTTTATTGGGCTGAGTAGTTACTCATCAGTTAGAATTTTGATCTGATTAACAAGCCACGCCCATACCTTCTGCCAAAAGCCCGGTGTTTCCATCTGTTGCACACGACGGCGCTGCTCATGTTTGAGTTCTTTGGTGCGCGATGATGCTGTTTTGGACGACGACCGTTGAGATAAATCAGTATACTTGATCTGCAATATCTCGCCCTGCTCCTGCCCATAAACAACATGCTCCGTATGATCGCACCCCAGAACGGCGCACTTTCCCCCGCCCTGCTGCCAGCACGCCCTATGATAAAGCGTGCCGCACTCGCCGCAAAGCACCGGCTGGAGCGCAGGCTCACGCTCATAGCGCAACACCGGCCCCGCACAGATCGGGCAATGCTGGCTCAACTGATTCGCCTCTTCAATATCATCGAATGTTATTTCGATGAGGGGGAGTTCTTCTTCATCCATACCTGTATTATAACGAGAGCTAGAGTTTAGAGCTAGAGATAGAGAATAGTTCTCTCTATCTCTAGCTCCACCCTCTATCTCTTACCAGCCGCGCGATGCCCATGACGGCCATTTGAAATTGACAGGATCGACGCGGGTTTGGGAGCGATCCCAGCAGAAAAAGCCGCTTATGCGGGCGCGAGGGTCTAGCACCAACGCCGTATGCCAAATTTGGGTAAAGAAGTTTTGATGAATAAATTGATCCATCCCTGACAAGAAGATGCCAAAGCCGGGATGAGTATGATACCAACCGACCATAACGGCCGTTTCGTTTGGATACCGCTCTTCTAGTTTATCATTCAAATACCGCCAACTTTCGGGCGTGTAGGTCACACTCGCGCCGTGCATGACGGTATGTTTGGCGATGATGGTATCCATGATACGCACTAGATAACGGCCGTCTGGCTGTTTTTCTGGCCGCGTACCAATAAGCACGCCCGCAACCTCCCGATTCATACTGGTGAGCGCGTGCGCTTGCGCCGCCCGCAACGCTGACTCCTCAATCAAAATATCAACCGCCATCCACGTCGGATACCCATCGGGCAGGCGCGTGCCAGCGATGCGCGTGCGGGCTTGGCTGGCCGCGATGACAGGTTTGGCTGGATCAGCGACGAGTTCAGGCGCGTGTTCAGGATAGACGGGTTCAGAGGCGGCTATGGTGATGACAGGCTCTTTACTGCCTGAGAGTTCATCAGCCGCTACCTCTTCGACCGTCTCTTCGGCAATGGGGTCAGATTCACACTCTTCAATTATTTTGGGGATGAGATTGTCAACGGCCGTTTCTTCCGTTTCTCCTTCGATCTCCTCCTCTGCATCCTCATCACTCTCATCGGCTGGCAGCAAAATTGTCTGTTTATGCCAATTTTGCAAAATATGGGATGATTTTCCACTTTTGCCCAACGACTCAACCTCAATATGCACCTGATCGTTGTCGTCCAGCATATCCAGATGGATGGATTGGTAAATCTCCCAAATATCCAGCTCCAATTCGTCGGCGAAACCTTCCAGTTCAGCCATCGTGCAATCGCTGAGCGGTTTTATACGGCCGTTTACCTCCACCATATCAGGCGGTGTCAACGTCACATATGCCGAAGCGGTCTCCCGATCAGGCAAGGTTATCGTGATAAGAGCTTGATACATGGGGGAATCGGGGGGCAGGGATTGAGAATTAAACATAATCTTTACACTCTCTATAAGGCCATTCATGAAAAATAATTACACGTTTGTCATTCCCCCATCCCCACCTTCGTGAGGATGGGAGCGGGAATGAAAATCAAAATTTTGGGTGATTTAAATGTATCTTCTCAATAAATCGTGGACAAGACTTGATAAATTTCATCAGCACTTTATTTTACACGAGTATCATTAGGAAAATTTGTCAAGTCTCCCCAGAATACTGAGAAGATACATTTAAATTTAGAAATGGCCTAATAAGATATTTTGATATGGTTCAAAATGAAGGAAATTATCTTTACAGTTGTTGCGAGATTGGGCGACCATAAAGTGTAAAGATCATTTTGCATAAAACGAACCATGTCGATATTTTCATTCTACGGGTATAATAACAGAGCAAGGAAGGCGATTCAGGATGAGGTTGTTACGATCAACGGCCGTCAGCCGCACCTCATACAGCCCGCTTCCACACGTCTCCGTCTCCCATTGCGCCAATTCGTCCAATGTTGTGCCGCGTCGATGGCTGTCTAACAGCAGCCAATCGCTTGTCGGCTCAACCTGACGCATCTCAACGCGATAGGTGTAGGTGTCGGGATAATCGGCTGTGCCGATGATACTAATGATCGCACCGTGCCGCACCGCTTTACCAGAGATGGGTGATAAAATGCGTATAGCTGGATCGGGACAAGCCGCCCCATTTGTCGTCGTCAACGCTTCGTCAGCCATCGTCAAAACGGCCGTTTCCAACACCTTCTCCCGTCGGCTCAACGGCATAACTACAAACAGGAGCAAGAACAACACCAATAATATCCCTATCCCCCCTGCCGCAAGGCCGGCTTTGGGGGAGATTGCATCAAATGCAGTGTGCAGATCGGGAAGATCAACAGCATACGGGATGCTGTCAACCCGCTCTTGATAATCCTGATAGGTGTATTCGTGATCCCAAACGGCCGTTTTCACCGCCGCCCACGGCACAGTCACTCCGTCCGCGTAAAATCCACCGATGGGAGCGACTTTATCCGCCTTCCAGCCGAAAAAACTCGCCTCTTGGCTGATAGGATCGACAACAAGGCCGACATGCCACGGCAATGTAAACGCCGCCGACTGCACCAACACATCATCGCTGGAGTAGAAAACGCCCAATCCCGGATGCGTGTGGAACCAGCCCACAATACTCAAATTTGGATATTGTGCGGCACGATCTTTATGAATTTGTGCCCACGCATCGGCCGTAAATGTGAAATGAATAGGGCCGTGATCGTTGCTATATGCGGGCAATGCCGCGCTGATCTCAACAACAATGCGCCGCTTTTGCCGATACGCACGCCCGAGCAGTACGCCGCCCAACTCAACCCGCAAATCGCTCTGATTATGGGTTTGAATTTGGTCAACGGCCGTATCCGACAATACAACAATCACATCATCATCAACGATATTCCCGTGCGGCACGAACGCATCAAACGATGGCAACGGCCGTTCTGGCAAACTTGCCCACGCAGGAGCAGCCTTAGGCGCATCTTCGGGTGCAGGCTTAGAGGAAGTTGATGGAGAGTCCGTCATCTTGCTCCGTGTCGCCTAATTTGATCATGTCTGCAATAGACGCGCCCTTTAACGGCCGTTTGTCCACTGGAAACAAGTTCTTATTCCGCAACGCCCACGCCGCCGCCCGTGAATTCATCGGGTCACGCGGATCGAAATTTTTATACTGCACCATCTCGCCCATTGACAACAGCAAATCGTCCAAGAACTTGGCCGGCCACCACGCGCCAATGCAAACCGCACCCGTCACATGGATATTTGGATGAAAAATCGGCGTTTTCCATTTTAATTGCGGTTGTTTAAGCGGATACTCCGCATGTAAATAAATCGCAACCTCATGTACCTCGCTGAATTTCGGCCGTCTGTGTGCGTCAATCTGCTCCACACCACGGCAAGTGTACCGAATCAGATACTTCTCTGGCGGTGACCCTTCCGTTGAAATGATATGGATTAAATCACTCCGATCGACCAATTTCTGGATGCGATGGTAATCGTTACGCAATCTATTTTCACGAATATCAAAAGACATCAGCCCTCTTCATAATTGATAATGGAAAATTGATAATCGATAATGCCGCGCTCATTATCAACTATCCATTATCAATTTTCAATTATCCCGCCGTGACTTCAGGGAACAAACTCAAAATATCATCTTCACCTACACCAGCATCACTCAGCGATTCCTCGTCGCTCAATCGTTTGCCGGATGAACGGTGGTCTAAACGATAACTGATCGGATTTGCGCCTTGACTGGTGGGTAATCCCATTTTGCTGACCAACGCGGGGATCAATCGCCGCATGGGAACATCATCGGGCAGTTCCACAGGTGTTTTTTTAGAGCCGGTCGGATCATAGATTATTACTTTTACGCTTGCCATGTTTTTAATACCTCCAAAGGTAAATCAGTGTAGCGATAGAGTGTAGAGTATAGAGACGAGACTCTATCTTTACACTCCGCACTCTATCTCTAGCTGAATGTTAAGAATGTCTCTTTGTCGCCAGTCAATTCGAAGTATACCTTTTCTTCATTGTTTCTGGCACGAATAATTGATAAGGGGGGGATGTCCAGCTCGGCTAACGGCCGTTCCAAAAAATCTTCATCCCCCATAATACGATGGGTCATTTGCATGTCCCGTTTGCGCCCGCACTGGGGACAGGCTGCCGCCGCTTCATACAGTCGCGCCATCCGTTTGAACACGGGGGTGACGGTTTCACAGTCGGGGCAGCTCATGGAGATGACCAGTTCGCCGTCAAACTCCAGCACAGCCTCGTCACCCAGCCGCTCACGGGCGATGGTGAGCAGATCGTGAACAGTTGTGGAAACGGCCGTTGCCCCTTCCAACTCCACAATCGGCTCCAAACGCGAATGACTCATGCAGAACTCTTTCACCGGGTACTCTGTCCTGTACACATCGTTAGTCAGCCCGTTGATCATCATCGCTTTGCCCGGCTGCACTTCCATGCCGTGAATCAATTTCAACGCTTCCTGCGTCTGAAAAGCGGCGACGATGGACGCGCTTGTCGGCGTGGTCGGCACTTTGCCTTGCAACACATCCTGCCGCGCCAACAGCGGGCAAGAGTAGCGCAGCCCGATGATTTGGTAATCCAAATCGGTGAGCGTACATTCGTAACACGCGCCACGCCCCGGCCAAAAGACGCGCACAATGCCCATCAACTCTTGAATGGCACCATCCACCCACGGACGGTCAATCGCCCAGCTAAAGCGGTTAATGGAAAGTCGCGCTTCGCGGTTGTCCAAGCAGCCGACGATGGCATCCACATGCCGAAACGCGCCCAACCCCATCTCAAAATTGATGTCGCCGTGCCATGTTTTGACGTTGACATCGGGGTTTAGCTCTTTGACCGCTTCGGCAGCAGCGTCCACTTTACGACGGCCGTTATCCGACGCTCTAAACAGCACCGAGCGGCTCAGATTGCTGTCTTCAATCGTGTCAAAGTCTGCAATCAAAATATTGCCAATGCCCATCAGGGCTAAATTCTTCAATACCTCATTCCCCAACGCGCCCGCGCCCACAACCATCACGGTCGCATTGCGGACCACATCCTGTTTCCACCAGCTAATGTAGCCGAATGTGTGGTAACGGTCTTTGTCGGGATCGGTAATTACAATTGTCTCTTCCATAGTATACATAATTGATAACGAGGAATTATCGTATCTTCTCAATCAATCGTGGACAAGGCTTGACAAATTTCATCAGCACTTTATTTTACACGAGTATCATTAGGAAAATTTGCCAAGTCTCCCCAAAATACTGAGAAGGTACGAATTATCCATTCTCCATTATCAATTCTCCATTATGCCTTCGATTTGATATAGAACGGCAATACAAATTCTGTGCGGTCAGCATGGAGGGTGATGGATTTACATTCCGTTCCGCCGCCCAAATCGCGCGGCCATGTCACATCTACATCATAGGTCACGCCCTCTCTGGTGCTGATGGGCAGTTCGCATAACAGTTTTCCATCCCGATTGGTGATACCCGCCAACTGTTTCTTAATGCTCTTGCTGGCAACATTGACTTGCAATCCGTATAAGCCCGGCCCATCGGGATACTCTTGAACAAGAATACGCAATCGGGTTGTTGTGTTTGCCCGTATGCGTTTCGCCTTTCGGCTTGAATGGCGCGGCTGAGAAGGTGCAGAGGGGGCATTTTTCCTCTCCGTCTTCAAATCAGCTATGCCGATTTTGATGGGTGGCATCCGTGTTACATTTGCAGGCAACGGCGGATCGACGGTATCGAGCGTGATCGGCTCTTGTCGTTCAGGTTGAATGGACAACGGCCGTTCTACCTCTTTGATCCGCAGCGTTTCGGGGTAACTTACAGGCACAGGCACACGATAATGGGGCGGTGCGGCAGCGATGGGTGCTACTGGCGGCAACGTATCCAGCGATGGTGTCCTCGTTCCCGCCAAGCGTATGAACGCCAATTTGCGTCCTAATTTTTCCCGCTCCGTCGCCCCGCGCTGCACCTGTTGACGCATAAAAGTAACCGCACGGCGCACAATCTGCCCCGCTGGGCTATGTTCGCTCGGCGGTGACGCAGGATCGAGTTGATAAAGTGAATAATCCCGTTTCCATGCGTAAGCGGAAATCGCTAACGGCAAAAACGAGATCGACTGTGCAACAGGGGCGGCTGTTGCCGCCGTTGCCACAATAGCGTGTACTTCGTCGTTTTCGATCAATCCGCTGTCGCCAAGCAAATCATATAAGGCAACACGGACAGACAGGGCATCTTCGACCAATCGGCCAAAGCTGTGACGTGTCGGGTCATCCATCATGCCCGTCGCCCGCACCAACGCTTTTGCCCGTGACTCGGTGAAATCGGGGACGGATTCGTCGCTCTGATTCAGATCGGCGACCAGCCAATCGGTCAGCCGCTGTGTAAACAGAGGCAAATGAGCGTTATCAATGGTGGTGATGAGTTTTATTGCAGATTCACTCATAAGAAAATTCCTAAAGAAGTTGAGGAATGAGGATTAAATAAAATCAGAAACTTCCATCTGTCATTTCTGCGAAGGCAGGAATCCACAGTCTGAGAAATCATGGATTTCCACCTTCGTGGAGACTGCCCTCATGTAAGATGGGGGAATGACAACTTTGGTAGTTAAATAAATCCTTGTTCCTGTTGACAAATTTCATCAGCACTTTATTTTACACGAGTACCATTAGGAAAATTTGTCAAGTCTCCCCAGAATACTGAGAAGATACGGTGAAAGAAATAAACGGATGGCGCAGTCGAGAAAACATCTGTTCATTTTCATAATCTGCTGTAGTCATACTAAAAACAAATAATTTCCCCGCTTTTTTGAGAAGATACGACCTTATCATCTCTTAAATGACAACGGCCGTTTCCAATTTATGCAGCCCTTCCCACACGCGCATCAACTCTTCCAAGTCGGAGACCGATTCCAAATCCATCTCCATCATCTCGCGCAGCTCTTCGTTGTGCAGATTGCGGTCATGTTGTTTCAGCATCGGTTTGACCAGATTGTTGTTAAAGTCGCGCTCGGCCTTCGTCGCTTCCAACCAGAAGAGGCGGCGCAGACGGGGCAGTAGATCGTCATCATTGAACAGATCATCAATAATATCGCCAAAGACGCGATTCACTTTGACCGCAATTCCATCCAATTTATCGGCATAACTGGTTTCTAGTTCGGCACGATTGGCTGGTTTTTCGCCAGCAAAGGTGATGTCGAACGCATCAGCGGCGGGTTCGGACGGGGTATCGAGGATATTGATGGTAAATGCGTCCTCTTCAACGGCCGTTTCTTCAACAACATCCGCTGCTGGTACAGGCGGCCTGTTTGCGTCCATCTCCTTGCGAACAGAATCAACCCCATGCAGTGCCGCATCGAGCAAACGGTCATTCGATGAGAGCGCAAGCTCCTCCTCTGCCTGTGCCAAACGGCTGTGGACGGAGCGTTCGGGCTTCATCAGTTCATACATCGTCGCTTGGCGGCAAATGTGACGAAAATTTTCACCGACACGGCTTACCAATTTGTTATATGCTGCTTCCAATTCCATCGGCCCTTCGCCCAAGCCAGAGATGGAGTAGCTGTATATTTGCCCATAGCTGGCACGTTCTAAACGGCCGTAAATCTCATGCGCCTGCAATGTCCGATCCAGTTCAGAAGACATCACCTCAGCCGCTTCGGGCATAAAGTTAGAGACCGCCTCTTGCATCATCAATTCCACTTGGAAAAGAATGCGCTTGATTGGAATTTCGATGCCGCTTGTTCCCCAAATCAAGTTGTCGTAAGTCACATCGCGGTCATCCCAATGCTCTGCGCCGTAGCTGTCGAGCAACGTTTCCACTTCGCGCTGAATGGAGTCGCGTACCAACCCCTTGATCCCGTTCAGGGTGGGGGAAAGGGTTTCGCGGAAACGGCCGTCGCTATTGGTGCGATTGCTCAATTCGACCAGCGCATTATGGAAAGCGCGGGGCAGCTCTTTCTGCTGCCGTACCAAAACGTTCTCATACCGCCGCTCTTGTAGCTGTTCCCAACTGCTGGCAAAGGGGGGATGGACATTACGAGCGGCGAGTTGTTTTTCGTAATAAAAGCGTAAACTTTGCAACGCGGTACGAATCCGTGTCGCCGCTTCACGCAATTGGCTGCGTACCCGCTCTGTTTTGATGAAGGTGAAGAGCGATTCGCGCAATAAGTCGATTTCGCTCAGTTCGAGCAAAGCCGCTTTTGTCTCGGGATGAAGCGGATCGGGGTCTATAGCTCCTAGTTGGTCGCTGAACACGTCAAGGATGCGCCGCGTCTCGCTGGCAAACTCTTTGGGCGCGTTTTCGGGGTCTTGCACATAAAGCGCGGGCGGGGACATGATGAGAAAATACGGCCGTTTATTCCCCCGATACCGATACCGATCCCAATAATTAGGGGCAATATAGCGCGTCACCTCTTTGATCTCTAAATCGGCCTCAGGCAAACCGCTATTGAGACGGTCGAACGCTTGGCGGATATTGCCGCCATTGACAGCGAGGAAAATTTTGGAGGCGGCTTCGTCCAGATCGCCCCCTTTCAAACCGAATAGGCGATTTTCTTTAACCCAGTTGACGGCGGCTAAAGATTTCATCTCATCCACGCGCTGACGACCAGCATCGGTGACGACGACGATCATCGCGTCGTCCCGTTTCATCTCTTCGAGGGTGATCGCTTCATGCAGTTTCATGCCCGCGCCTAAGCCGGGAACGTCTACAATACGGAGATACCCATCCATAAATAAGTTAGGAACGCCAGGGCGGGGATGGATTTTAAAGGCGGCTGATTTGATGAGCCGAATTTGCCGTTGTGCGCTGCCTTTGTAGCTGTCTTCGCGCAAATGTTTGAGCGCGTCCTCATTATCTAAAGGCATACTTTGCGGCGCCGGTGCGCCGTCAGCATACAACGCTTTGTTATTATCAAATGAGGTGATGCAATCAAGCAGAATGTCGAGATATTCATCTCGTTCGGTTTTGGCATTATCTCTTGCGTCTTCGATATGCCCTTTGATGTCTTCGGCCGCTTGCTCGCGCTCGCCGTCGTTGATGATGTCGAAGCTGTCTACACTGCCCAGTTGGCAAAGACGGCGCACGCGCTCGGCGAACTCATTCGCGTTCCAATAGTTTAGGACGAGGGATTCAGCTTCATTTGCATTGGCTTGTTCGACGTAGACGATAGTGCCAGTAACGGCCGTTACCGCTCCAGTCGGCAATAAATTCCGTCCTAATAAAGCGTTGATGGTTGTGCTTTTGCCCACGCCCGTGCCGCCAAAAAAGACGAGGGTGTAGGTGCGTTGCGACAAAATCTTTTGTGCTTCATCAATATTAAACTGTGCTTCTGGCACAGCGCGAATAAGAAAATCCCGTGTTTTATCAATGCTCCGCTGCAAACCAACCCATTGCTCAACCTGCACAGGGCTGATATGGGGTAATGTTTCCAATGCTGCTGCTAATTCATTATATTTGTCGGTTTTTGTTTTACTCATTATGTGATCCTTCCTTATATTTACAGTTTAGAATGGACATTATTTTTGCCGCATTCTACACGGCACGCTACCTATTACGTACATTGTAACAGAAAGTTGCAGAGCGGGTGTGCAAGTGTAGGGCGATTGCAGCCTCGCCTTAGGAACGAGGATTTATTTAACTACCAAAGTTATCATTCTACAAGTTATTAAATTCTCGTTCCTTAACTCGTGCTCGTGATCGTAACGCATAAATTTCCCTCAATCCGCATATTATGTCAATTGTAGAGTTGCTAAAAACGTATCTTCTCAATAAATCGTGGACAAGAGTTGACAAATTTCATCAGCACTTTATTTTACACGAGTATCATTAGGAAAATTTGTCAAGTCTCCCCAGAATACTGAGAAGATACCTAAAAACAGTATAAATTTGGAATTTAACAGTGCAATTTGGAGGTTGCAACCGCCCTATGTGCAAGTGTGCAGGCGGCAATTTGTATACCCCGCCACTCCGCCAGATATCAAGCCGCCCAAACTTGCCACTTGCCGCTTGCTAATGGTAGAATGTCTTCATGGATACAGTTAATAAAACATTCGGCGTTGAGACATTCAATGCTGGTGAAATCATATTCCGTCAGGGTGATGCGCCTGACAAATTCTACATTATCATGCACGGCCGTGTAAACATCATCCGTCGGGTAACTGGCGGGCATGAGGAACTCATAAACACACTTGGTACTGGCGATTATTTTGGCGAAATCGGCATGGCACGGGGGACGTTCCGCATTGCCACCGTGCAAGCCGCTACTGATGTTACCGTCATGGGAATGGGGCATGATGTATTTACGGGATGGCTCAATCGTTCCAATCTAAACCGAGATGAAATTGATTCTCTCATTTCTGAACGCACAACCAATGTCAACGATTTGACGTATCTTCCATCAGCAAAAAAATCCCCAGAAGCTGCTCCACAAATGGACACTGGAGAACTTCGACGATCTTTAGTACGGTCACAGGATAAAAGACGGGTAAAAACATACGCAACTGGCGACATCATCACCAAATGTGGTACGAAAGCTGATTATTTCTATGTTTTAATTGAAGGCAAAGTAGAGATTCTGGCGAAAGATGGTTCGTTGATAAATACATTAAGTCCGGGCAGCTATTTTGGGGAGATGGCGATATTGGAAAACAGAGTACGTTCGGCCACTATCCGCGCTCTCACACCTGTACAAGTGATGACCTTCGACAAGGAAACATTCTCAAATTGGATGAAGAATTCCCCATTCAGTCAAAATAGTATCATGGACACTGTTGAAGAACGCAAACGTAGATAAAGGCAGAAAATATGCAGGGACAAGATACCGTGCATCATGGTTATATCTACTCAGCGATCATAGAAATTACTTACAAAGCGCTAAAAAACGCGAAGATTTTTGATATTTTGGCATAGTTCATTTTGTGCGAAATGATCTTTGCAGTCAATTGTTAAGGGAAAACTCGTAAATAACTGTGGCCAAGGTGACAGGCACTTGCCAAGTGCCTGTCACCTGAAAGTCCAAAGTTAAAAACGAACCTTCCCTAAGATGATTTTTCTTATTTTGAACCATGTCGATATTTTCTTTATGATCTCTATCTTTTTATGATGATGTAATGATAAGGCTGGGTAGATATACAGAGTGTTATGATACATAAAATCATCCGTATGCGTATCTTTGCATTAACGCTTCTATTATTGCTCGCATGTACAGCTTGCAATGGCAAGAACCAAATTCCTCAACCAACGGCCGTTTCCCCCGCATCCATCCCTACAGAAATTCTGCCAACAGCCATTCTGCCAACAATTACGCCGATAGCCGTTAACACAACGGCCGTCCCCATCGACAAAACCTCCGATGGTCTCCTCATATACGGCCAAACAGTTGAGGGAAGCGTGAGTGAAAACGGCCGTTCTCAATGGCAGTTTGACGCGGACAAGAGTGATACCCTCTACATCACTGTCACCCCGCTTGAAGGGAGCTTTGATGCGATTGTAGATATGGTGGGGCAAGACGGCCGTTCTATCCTAGAACATGGCGAAGTAGACAATTATTTTGGAGAGGAAAAAGTAGAAACGGCCGTTCCTGCCAGCGGCACGTATTATATCATCATCCGTAATTTTGCTGATACCAACGGCAAATACCAACTCTGGATAGATACAGAGCCAGACATTCCAGCGAGCAGCGGTCACGCCGATGGCGCAATCGCCCAATGGAGCAGCCACGCCATCGCCAGCAGCGAATTTTCCACCAATTCATGGTCAGCCAACCAAGCAGAAGGTGCGCCAGACACCTTCGCCTGTGGTGACAATAAAACGGCTTGGGCGGCCGCCAATAGCAGCACAGTCGAGTGGATTGAATTGCGGTACGAGACAGATGTTCGTGTCACCGGCATCAATATCTACCAAAATTTCAATCCCGACCAAGTTGTAACGGTCGAACTCATCGCCACCAACGGCGAGATCGTTCCCGTCTACAGTCAAACCCAAGTCGCCGAAGAAAGCTGCCCGTACATCCTCAGCCTCTCCGTCGAGAGCAATTTTGCCAGCAATGGCGTTCGCATCACCATAGATCAATCCGCCTTAGGCGATTGGACCGAAATTGATGCGGTTGAACTGATCGGCGTTCCTCTGGATGATGTGATCCCCATTCCCGTCGGGAGCGAAAGCAGCCCCTCCAGCCCAGCCGTCATTATAGATAAATCTGTATTATGGCGTATCGGCGGTGAAGCGGGATATGACGACAATCAATTCGGTCATTTTGATGCGGTGGCTTACGATCCTATCAGGCATACAATTTATGCCGCCAATACTGACGATGGCATCATTCTCTTGAACGAATCTGGAGAACAGATCGATGTATTCACAATTGGCTCTTTCTATTTCAACCCTAAAGATGTTGCGCTGGATAGAAATGGAAATGTTTATGTTGCTAATGGATCGCTTGGGGATGAAAACGGCCGTATTATCGTCTTCTCCCCCAAAGGAGAAATCATCCACGAATATGGGTATAAAGGCACAGAAGATGGCAGCTTCGGCATCCTCAGCCCCAGTTCAATAGCTGTCGCCGCCGATGGCACAACCTACGCGCTGGACAGCAACGAGAGCAGCGACGGCGCAATCATCTACCGCGTTCAAAAATTCAGCAAAGATGGAACATTAGAAGCAGTTATCCCCATCTCCGTCAACAATTTCGCCGTCTCTTACGACTCTCCTATGGCTGTGGGGAGCGACGGCTCTCTTTATATCGCTGACTGGCTGAACAGTACCATTCTAAAAATGGACGCTGACGGTACTATCATCAAATTGATCGAGCGTGATGTTGATCTGTATGCCGGCAGACAAGATGGAATCACCATAGATGCAGAGGACAATATCTATCTAACCCTCTGGGACGAGCCGTCCATCGTAAAAATAAACCAAGAGGGCAATCGCATCACCTCTTATGGACTCCATGCAGAAACGGAGGAAGAGTCATGGCCGTCAGATAATTTTTACTGGCCGAACGGCATCGCCGTTTCCCCCAATGGTGACACTGTTTATATAACAGATTGGTCGGGCAATTATACGTATCTAACGGCCGTTGATATGAGAAGATAGAGATAGAGATAGAGATAGAGATAGAGATAGAGATAGAGTGTAGAGATAGAGATAGAGATAGAGTGTAGAGATAGAGTAGAGTGCTGGAGAAAATTATGGATGACAGAATAGAGCATCAGCCGCGCGGCTTGTATTTTGAGGAGTTTACACTTGGGCAGAAAATCCGCACAGCGGGGCGCACCATCACCGAAACAGATGTAGTGCGCTTTGCAGGAATGACGGGCGATTATAACCGTATTCATACCGATGCTGAGTACGCCGCCGACTCTATTTTTGAGCAGCGCGTGGCGCATGGGATGTTGGTCTTATCTATCGCTGTCGGTTTGGCGGTGCGAACGGGCATTATCGAGAATACAACGCTCGCCTTCCGTCAATTGGATACAAAGTTCAAATCGCCCGTCTTTTTGGGCGATACGATCTATATTGATATTGAAATCACCACCTTAAAAGCGTTAGCACGACTTGGCGGCGGCAATGTGACGATGAAATATCGCGTAATAAACCAGCGTGACGAAACAGTCTTGCGCGGCAATTGGGTTATGCTTATCAAGAGTAGAGGGTAGAGAGAGAGAGGGAGAGAGAGGGCGGGGCGTACCCCTCTCTGATTTTCACGAGGTAGTATGAATAGTTTAATTGAGATGGGAAAGGCGGCCAAAGCGGCTAGTCGGCAATTGGCAATTTTGACGACGACGGAGAAAAACGAAGCGTTAAACGCTATCGCTGATGCGTTGACGGCACAAGCGAACAAAGTGCTGGCGCAAAATGTGTTGGACATCGCCGACGGCCGTTCGCGTGGATTGTCTGAGGCGATTTTGGACAGATTACTGTTGACAGACGGCCGTATTCACTCCCTCGCCGCCGACATCCGTCACGTTGCCACACTGCCCGATCCTGTGGGCGAAGAGCTGGACAGCCGCGTGCTGCCCAACGGCATAAAATTAAGCCGCCGCCGCATCCCTATCGGCGTGCTGGGCGTGATTTACGAAGCACGCCCCAATGTGACCATAGACATCGCCAGCCTGAGCTTGAAGACGGGCAACGCCGTCATTCTGCGCGGCGGAAGTGAAACATTACGCAGTAATTTAGCCTTAGTTGACGTGATTCAAGCCGCACTGGCAAAAGTCAATCTCCCCGCCGCCGCTGTGCAATATATTGACAATCCCGACCGCGCCCTCGTCGCCGAACTATTGCGGCTGGACAAATACGTTGACATGATCATCCCGCGCGGCGGGGCAGGATTGCATAAACTATGCCGCGAGCAGAGCAGCATCCCTGTAGTGACGGGCGGCATCGGCATTTGCCACATCTATGTGGATGCCTCCGCCGATCTTGATCGCGCGGTAGACATTGTGGAGAACGCGAAGGTGCAACGTCCAAGCGTCTGTAATGCGCTGGATACGGTATTGGTGAATACGGCCGTTGCCGCCGATTTCCTGCCGCCGATGGCTGCTCGATTAGCCCAAAGCAATGTCGAACTGCGGGCAGATGCAGGCTGTTTGCAGATTCTAGGCGACGTAGCCATCCCCGCTGGCGCAGAGGATTTTGATCAGGAGTGGCTGGCCCTCATTCTTAGCTTAAAAATCGTCGCCGACGTGGACGAGGCGATAGCCCATATCCACGCCCACAGCACCGAGCATTCGGACAGCATTTTAACCAACAATCTCGCCCATGCGACCCAATTTGTGAATGAGGTGAACTCAGCGGCCGTTTACGTCAATGCCAGCACCCGCTTCACCGATGGCGGGCAGTTTGGGCTGGGGGCGGAAGTCGCCGTCAGCACCCAAAAACTGCACGCTCGCGGCCCGATGGGGTTGACCGAATTAACAACCTATAAATGGATCGGACTGGGAAACGGGCAAATTAGAGCCTGATTTTTAACCTAAGCCGATCCTTTAACACATGTTATCAACATTATTTTTTGGGCGACCCGTTGGGTCGCCCCTGCTATATAATTTGGGCATGGTTCATTTTATGCAAAATGATCTTTACACTTGGTGGACGGGCACAAGGCCGCGCCCCTACAATTTACTCCTGTAGGGGCGACCTTTATGGTCGCCCAATCACGCAACAACTGTAAAGGTGATTTTCACCACTTTGAACGTATCTTCTTAATTTTCTGGGGTAGACCTGACAGGTTTCTTATGATACTCATGTAAAATGAGAGGTTCTGATGAAACCTATCAGGTCTTTTCCACGATTTATTGAGAAGATATCTTTGAACCATGTCATAATTTGTAAATTATTATTTATTGTATTAAGGGTATCTTCTCAGTATTCTGGGGAGACTTGACAAATTTTCCTAATGATACTCGTGTAAAATAAAGTGCTGATA
>WFSA01000063.1 GCA_015486215.1 Anaerolineae bacterium
ATATACAGGATTACTTACCACCGAACCCCTGCATGTGGGGGTTTGTTAATCTCTGATTTGAGCAAAATTTTAAGCGAACGATGAGCTATACTCTCTATCTCTATCTCTATCTCTATACTCTCTATCTCTATCTCTATACTCTCTATCTCTATACTCTCCCTTCTTATGATTACAACAATTATTTTTGACATGGACGGCTTGATGGTTGACAGCGAGCCGCTGGCAGAACGGGCGTGGGCGCAAGTTTTACGGCCGTTTGGCGCAACAATGACCGCCGACATTCACAACCGTATGATCGGCAAACGACTAGATGCGAGTGCGCGTTTCGTGCGTGACGAATTCAGCCTTGACGTACCAATTGAAGAGCTGATGCGCCGCAAAAAAGCGGCGATGGCCGATCTCGTGCGAGATGGCGTGCCGCCGATGCCCGGCCTGTTCGCCCTACATGAAAAGATCGCACGGCGGCAGATTCGCTGGGGGGTGGCAACATCCAGCCCGCGCCAACATGCGGTTGAGGTGTTGATCCAGCTTGGCTTGCTGGAAGCGTGTCACGCCATCGCCGCTGGGGATGAGGTGGTGCATGGCAAGCCCGCTCCCGACATCTATCTACTGGCAGCGGAGCGGCTGAACGTGCCGCCCGCGCATTGCCTAGCGTTAGAAGATTCCGCTCCCGGCTGCCAAGCAGCATCGGCGGCGGGGATGAACGTGGCCGCTGTGCCCAATGCAAAGACGAAAACGGCCGTTTTCCCCTGCGCCGACTATAAATTTGAGTCGCTGATCGCCTTCGCCGCTCATCCTGTTTTCCAAACGGCAGGTGAACGATGATGCTGGCTTATGCATTACAAGGGTTGCTGCTCGGCTTTCCTGCAGCGGCACAGCCCGGCTCCATGCAGGCGTATCTACTCGCGCAAACGGTGAAGAACGGCTGGCGACGCACGCTACCCGCCGCGCTCGCACCACTGATCAGCGACGGTCCCATCATCCTATTCGTCTTGCTGCTGCTGACATATATGCCGCCACTCTTCCTGTCGCTTTTACAAATAGCGGGCGGCGGCTTTTTGCTCTATCTCGCTTGGGGGGCGTATCGCGGGATAAATGATATGGGTGTGTTTCAAATGAGTTGAGCCAAAGTGATTGTCACGGGGCGAACGGACTTGGTTTACCCAAAACTTTGTGCCCCGTGACTGTCACTTCTACTGAAATGAAACACACCCAAATGATATGGCCGCTTCCACCCCGCCGCCGCCCGATTCGGCCCCAAAAGGGCTGCTCAAAGCGGTTATGATCAACGCCCTCAACCCCATCCGTACATCTTCTGGGCAGCCGTCGCCGGCCCCATCTTGCTAACCGCCCTTCGTGAATCAGTTTGGCACGGGATAGCGTTCCTCTTCGGCTTTTACGCAACGCTGGTCGGCGGATTCGCCGCTTTTGTGGGACTGTTTGCGTTAGGCCATTGCGATAAAATAAATATACGAGGTAGAATTGAGTCATGAGCATAATTCAACATATACCAACGGGCATGAAAAAAACATTTATCGAAACAGCGGCGATCCTAAAAGGACATGAAAGAAGACGATTCATGGCAAGTATAGTCAACAGTCTTGGTAGAGGAGGGTCAAGCTGGGCGGAACGTGAATTAGGGTGGAATAGAATAACGATCAATAAAGGACGCCGCGAATTGGAAAGCAAAGAACCAATCAAAGATAATTACAGTGCCAGAGGACGCAAAAAGGCGGAGCATCACTTACCGAATTTATTGGAAGATATCAAAGCGATCATTGATGAAGAAAGCCAAACAGACGGGACATTTCGTACAACAACATTGTATACTCGAATGAGTGCAAAAGAAGTAAGGAAGCAATTGATCGACCAAAAAGGATACATTGACGAAACATTACCGAAAGCTGAAACAATTGGCATCAAAATGAATAATCTGGGGTACAAATTGCGTCCAGTGGCAAAAAGTAAGCCTAAAAAAAAATTGCCGAGACAGATGCTAGCTTCAAACGGCTTGCCAAAGTGAAAAAGGAAGCGTAAGAAGACAAAACTGTACTACGGATGTCAGGCGATGCAAAAGCAACCGTCAAAATAGGTGATTTCGCACGAGGGGGAAAGAGTCGAGTACTTATCAAAGGATTAGACCATGATTTTACCCCTGAGGAAAAAGTGACACCCTATGGCATTTTGCTTCCTGACCATGGGCGGGTTTACATCTATTTGACTACAAGTCACGTTACGAGCGACTTCATCGCAGATTGTTTTGCAGCAATTCCAATTATGGCTTATGCTTCATTTATACTCGAGTGAATAATCATTTTCATGTATGAAAACGAGACTAAAGCCATGTGTTTTGAGCGATTATTTACCAAAATCAGGCTTGATCCGACCAAAAATCCCTAAAACAATGGTTGCGTGTTCCTAACAATTAAGGCGTCACTCGACCATTTGTCAAGAAATTTCCATAATTGGAATTGCTGCACACAAACCTCTTGACATCCCCCTAATCGTATATACAATAAAGTTGTGGATAAATTATGAATTACGAATGGGATCAAAATAAACAAGTTGCCAATCTTGCCCGACATGGCGTTGATTTTATTATCGCTGAAGATTTTGAATGGGATACGGCTGTTGAAGCTGTGGACGGCCGTTTTGATTATGGCGAAGAACGATGGATCGCTTTTGGATTTATCCACGCCCGCCTTTATATTTTGGTGTATACCCAAAGAAAAACGGTTGTTCGTTTAATCAGCCTTCGTAAGGCAAATAAACGGGAGAGAGAATTTTATGAACCGGCCTAAACAGATCACACAAGAAGATTGGGATGCTGTTGATTCCCCACCGCTTTCTGATGCTATGTTGCAACGTATGCAGCCTATCCAAGAAGCGCATCCAGCTATGCCTGCACGGGTACGCGGCCCACAGAAAAACCCAACAAAAATAGCTGTATCTATCCGACTTTCTCCTGATATTGTTGCTTACTTTAAAACGCAGGGAAGAGGGTGGCAAAAAACAATCAACGAGATACTTAATGAGTATGTGAAAAATCATCAAAAAGCGGGAATGGCTGTTTAACGGCCGTTTCTCCCACCACAAAAAAAACAAACTGGCCGTTCCCAACCCAAGCCCCACCAGCAGATGAATCTGCCCGCCGAGGAAGATGGCGATTACCACCCAATCAAAAAATCCGCAGATTACGCCGATTCGCGCAGATTGGCAGCGAGGTTGCTTAAAAAATCTGCGTTAATCTGCGTCATCTGCGGATCAATTATTTATAAACGGCCGTCTCACCACCCCAACCGCTCCCCAACTCTCGCTGGCAAAATATCCCTCAAAATCCCCTTCTCCTCCTCCCCAATCACCCGCAAAGCGAACAAACTCCCGACATAAACGGCCGTTCCCAACACAAGCCCCACCAGCAGATGAATCTGCCCGCCGAGGAAGATGGCGATTACCATGAGAATGGCGGCGACAAACGGCCGTTTTAACAACCATCCCCACCTCACCC
>WFSA01000064.1 GCA_015486215.1 Anaerolineae bacterium
ATATTCTTCTTGGTGTGAGAGGTAGCCATTCCCTGAGAGAGCGTGTTGCAAAAGTCCCCCCGTCCAAAATCAATTTGAGCGGTTGGGGATTTTTTTGAAAGCTGCTCTGTTCATTTATGTCAACTATTATGCTTGGTTTCCGATTTTTTCATCATAACTTGTCATAATCTTGCAAATTCGTCACTTTGTACGGTCAAAACAGCCCTTTTTGGGGCTGTTTTTGTTTTATTTCTTCTTTTTAAGCGGTCTGTAGACCCACTTCTCCCTTCGACAAGCTCAGGTCATGCTTCGACAAGCTCGAACCTCGCTGTTGTGGTGGCGGTGCGCTAAAGCGTCGCCGCTTTTTAGTCGCCTTGCCTGCAAGCAACTTGCCCGCAAGCAACGACACCCATCGCTTCAAGTTGTATGCCGTCGCATTCATTTTCGCCTGAAAATCCACCTTTACCGAACCGCGGAAATGAGCGCGGCGTGCGCCGTTATGCAAAACCAACCCTGAAATAATGCGTTCAATTTGCGGCCGCAGACTCATGTCCAGTTTGAATTCCTCTGTTTTGCTATACTCCCGCAACTGGTTCCACTCTGTTCGATAGTCGCTGATGAAGGTGTCCTTTTTGGTGGTCGGTTGCTTGTCGTTGCCACGGCACTGCATCAAAAGCGGGCATAGTTGGCATTGGGCGGCAATGTAGCGGAAGTTATGCCCGTCGCCGCTGCCAGATTTATATTTACGGTGAGAAACACGGCCGTTTGGACAGGTGAGTGAAAATCCATCCTCGCTGAGAATAAAATCATCGGGCGAAAAACGCCCTTTCTTTCGCTTGCTGGGCATCGGCTTGGCGACCAATCTGGTTTTTCCATCCGTCGCTTTTTCAACCTGATTAACCGTTTTGCCGTATCCCGCCGCTTGGTCGTAAATGAATTTGTCAGGACAAACATCGTGATTCTCCATTTGAGAGGCAATCAATTCGGGGATGGGGGCTGCGTCAGGGCGTGAGCCTGTGTCTGCTTGAATTTCGCGGATGAAATTGATGGTGGCGGCAACAGAAATGTTGTAGCCAAAATCTACTTTTTTGGGGCCGTGATTGCGGATGGTGGCATCGGGGTCGGTGGCGGAGCAGATACGGTACGTCCCCCGTTTGTTTTCTGACAGGTAAGAAATTTCTGAAAGACGGCCGTTTTCATCCCATTCCAACCGCAATTCATCCGCAAGAATTTTCTCTAACCGCGCAATCCACTGTTCAACGGAAGGCGCAATCGTTGTTTTTGCCGCCTTGATGAAAACCAGACAATCCAGAACGCCAGCGACAGCATGCAACAAACGCTCCCATCGCTGCTCAGTTGAAAGATAACATTCCGTTTTCTCATCACCATTTCCGAATAATGCGTCCATATCTATAGAAGAGAGCAACTTTTCATACGCTTGGGGGACGGTTTCGTGATAAGCCAAAAGCAGTTCCTGTGCGCTGTGCCGCAACCGTTTGATGAGCGATTCCGATGCGGCATTGGCGTGCATGGCGAAGGTGTCCCCTATCTGGGGACGGTTGCGTTCGTCGGGAAAGGCGGCGTCAATTCCTTCTAAAACGGTGTCAAAAAACAGGCGCGGGTGATTGAAGATGAGGTAGGTCTCGAAGCGGGACAGGGTGGAATGGTCTGGGGCGTTGGCAAAAACGGGGTAGCCGACGAACCATTTTGCGGCGATGTCGTACTGGATTTTCGCTTCTAACTCGCGCAGGGAGAGGTCGTACAAGTATTTGAGTAGTATGGCGCGTAATAAATTGGGGACGGTGTGTTCGACTGGGCGGCCGTTGCCGTTTTGCTTGTGATAGCTGGCACACGCCTCTTCCAATGTGGAGAAGTCCACCAATTTGTCAACCGCAATCAGAAGATGGTCGCTATTTGATGGAATGAGCCGTTCGTAAACAAGGCTGCTGAGCCAAATAAGGAGCGGGGTCAGATATTTATCTAAAATAGGGGCGATTTTGGCGAGATTTTCGGGTATACTTGTCATGGGATGGGTCGTTTTTGTATTTTAGGGTTGTGATAAACACTATTATTACAAAAAATAACTCATCCCGCTCTTTTTGGCATAGTTTTGCAACACGCTCTGAGAGGGATTGAAACAACTGTTGTTGGTGAAAATTTATTGCCAAGTATGGATTGTGTGAGAGGTAGCCATTCCCTGAGAGGGATTGAAACAGAACAGATCCATCGTTCGGTAAATCATAGACCTGTTCGCCATTCAGCACACATGCAGGCACATCTGGATCATATAGTGCCTTAACGTACACTTGGACCACTTCGGCTGCTGGTCCGTTGTTCTTTGCTCGTACCTCTCGGTGTCCGTCCCCGAAGGTGATGACATCGATGATCGCAAGG
>WFSA01000065.1 GCA_015486215.1 Anaerolineae bacterium
CCGCAACCCTTGTCATGCCTGTATCGGGAATTCCGATTCCCGATACAATACCCATAGTTTCATAATGGTTTCCGAACTGCCTGTTGCGGGAATCGGAATTCCCGCAACCCTTGTCATGCAGGTATCGGGAATTCCGATTCCCGATACAATACCCATAGTTTCACAATGGTTTCCGAACTGCCTGTTGCGGGAATCGGAATTCCCGCAACCCCTGACATGCAGGTATCGGGAATTCCGATTCCCGATACAATACCCATTGTGTTATTTCCGCCAGTGTGTACTAGTTCAAAGTTTCTTCTATTAGTATACCATTACGGGATAGTAAATCTCCACACAAACAACAATTCTTGGCGGCCAATTATTTTTGCTCATATGTTAGATCAATCCAAGTAGTTTCCTAATTCTGGCGCATGAATAAACCAGTGAGCGGCAGACGGCTCTATTTCCAGCGTCATCGTCATCTCAAGCAGCATGTCTTCAATAATTATGCCCATACCGCGAATCGGTTCATCTTCTGGGTGCAATAAATCTTTGCCCGGCAGCTCAAATTCAGGAAAATCAAAGCGCAAGAATTGCATGTCGGGCGATAAGTTGAAGATGCAGAGGATGGTTTCTTTATCATCGGTGCGGATGAAGGCGAGTACGCTTTCGTTGTCTGTTTGGATCCATTGCAAACGGCCGTTTCTCAACCCCGCCTGCCCCTGCCGCGTTTTCAACAAAAACCGCGTCAAATTCAAGAAAGATTCAGGGTCATTTTCCTGTGCGGCCACATTTACCCGTTCGTACTCCTCGTTTACAGGAAAATACGTCTCATCAGCGGCCGAAAATCCCCCATTTTTAGAACCATCCCACTGCATCGGCGTGCGTAAGCCGTGTCGGTCTGGCAACCAGATATTGTCGCCCATCCCGATTTCATCACCGTAATAAATGATCGGCGTGCCGGGCAATGAAAGGAAGAGCGCGTGGAGCAAAAACCATCGTTTTTTATCCCCGTCCAGTAGCGGAGCGAGCCGACGGCGGATGCCCATATTCTGGCGCATACGCTTTTCGGGCGCGTACTGCTCCCACATCCATCCCCGAATTTTGGGGGATACCATTTCCAGCGTTAGCTCGTCGTGATTGCGTAAAAAGGTCATCCATTGTGTGCCGTCAGGGATGGGGGGCGTGTCGTTGAGGGTTTCGATGATTGGTGTTTTGTCCCCTGATTTCAATGCCTGATAGAGGCGGGGCATGATGGGAAAATGAAAACAGATATGAAACTCGTCTCCGTTTTCGGAACCATCGCCAAAATAAGGCAGCAGATCGTGCGGCCATTGGTTTGCTTCGGCGATGAGAACCGCATCGGGGTAGTTTTCGTCCATGAAGCGGCGTATTTGTTTCAAAATAGCGTGTGTTTCGGGCAGGTTCTCGCAATTTGTTTCTTCGCGCTCAATCAGATATGGCACCGCGTCGGCGCGAAAGCCGTCAACGCCCAACTCCATCCAAAAGCGGATGATGGCGAACATTTCCTCCAGAACTTTGGGGTTATCGTAGTTCAAATCGGGCTGGCTGCTGTAGAAACGATGCCAGAAGTATTGCCCGGCCGTTTCGTCCCATGTCCAATTTGAGGTTTCATCATCCAAAAAGATGATGCGCGTGTCGGCGTACTCTGTCCCCGTGTCACTCCAGACGTAATAGTCGCGGTAGGGGGAGTTTTTGTCCTGTCGCGCCGCTTGAAACCAGGCATGTTGATCGGAGGTGTGATTCATCACCAAATCGGTGACGACGCGCAGGTCGCGTTTGTGGGCGGCTTCGATGAACGCTTTGAAGTCGTCGAGTGTGCCGTAGTCGGGGTGAACGGCCGTGTAATCGGCAATATCATACCCGTCGTCCCGCAGCGGCGAGGCGTAATGGGGCATAATCCAGATGCAGTTCACGCCCAGCGATTGGATATGGTCGAGTTTGCCGATTGCGCCGCGAAAATCGCCGTGTCCGTCGCCGTTGCTGTCGGCGTAGGCACGGATGTACAGTTCATAAAATACGGCTTCTTGATACCAGTTTGACATAATGTTTTTCTGTTTAGAGAGCTATTTGTATAATCGTTGATCAATTTCTTGCAAAACCTGACTTAAATCAATGGGTTCAGATGCTATAATTTTGCTCTCTTCATGCTTGTGGTGGGGGAAACTCTCTATTGATGGATGGTGAGGCACGTTATCATAGCGAAATATCAGATGACTTTTTGCATCCTGATAATGATATTTGTACCGAAGTTTTTGGATTGTTTGATTTGGCTGTTCTTCAACTTGCTCTTCAATGAGCAATAAAGAGTCGTCGAAAAAGCGTAAAACGGCCGTAAACAAAGCC
Organism: Anaerolineae bacterium; assembly: GCA_015486215.1. Classification (GTDB taxonomy): domain Bacteria; phylum Chloroflexota; class Anaerolineae; order Promineifilales; family Promineifilaceae; genus S016-13. The sequence continues at coordinate 2,347 of WFSA01000065.1, forward strand.
AATCCAGTGATGATATACTCTATTTCAAGAGAGTCTATTTCAATTTCTTGACGAGATGTGATGGTGGCGTAAAGGCGGGTGAGATAGCTGTGCAGATTCATTATGGCTACGCATATTCAAGGTTGTGGGCGGGGAGCAATGCGGCTCTCATCAACGTGGCTTCAAGCCTGCGTTTCAAGCGGACAAACATATCATACGTTGCTGCCCAAGCGACCTCATGCACCATTGATTCTGGAAGATCACCCTGTTCATAAGCAGCGAAAAAAGCTGGTGAAGATATATTGTGCCGCTGCTCATACATGCGTAGTTTTTCGGTCAGCATCAATAAATCGTCTACAGGGTTGGAAACCGCCATCGTTTCATGCAGTATTGCCTGAAAATCGGCAGTTGATGGTGTTGTCTGAGATGAAAACTCTAATTTTGCCATAATATCTCTCGTTATAACTGCTTAAACTTTTTGGTATTGTAGTCCATTTCGTAACTACTTAGAGAAGGTTCGTTTTTAACTTTGGACTTTCAGGTGACAGGCACTTGCCAAGTGCCTGTCACCTTGGCCACAGTTATTTACGAGTTTTCCCTTAGGGAAGGTTCGTAAACAACTTTGGAGTTTCGTCATCGCCCCCCCACCCTAACCCTCCCCCTTTAGGGGGAGGGAACTTGCTCTCTCTCCCTTTGGGAGAGGGCTGGGGTGAGGGTAAAACGCCAAAGTTAAAAACGAGTGTTCCCTTAGCCATTGTCCAAATTAACCACAAAGACACGAAGAACACGACGTTTTTTAAGATTTTCTTTGTGATCTTTGCTTCTTTGTGGTGAAATAATTAGGGTGTGTTTCATTTCAGTAGAAGTGACAGTCACGGGGCACAAAGTTTTGGGTAAACCAAGTCCGTTCGCCCCGTGACAATCACTTTGGCTCAACTCATTTGAAACACACCCAAATAATTAACAGGCTGAGTAGTTACTCCATTTCTAACGTATTATCTTGTTTTTGTATGAATGGCATAGGGCGATTGGGTAGCCCTATTAAATTATCCTGTTGGTCGCAATTATATCACGATACCAGAGTGCGCTATCTTTTGGCGTGCGCTTTTGGGTTTTATAATCGACATGTACCATGCCGAATCGTTGGCTGTACCCTTCTGCCCATTCGTAATTGTCGAGAAGAGACCATTGCATGTACCCAGCGATGGGTACGCCGTTTTGGATGGCGCGGGAAACGGCCGTTAAATGCGCGGCCATGAGATCGAAAAGCGGTACGCTCCTAACCCCAACTTGCGCATCAAGGCCACGTCTTGCGGCCAGCGGTGATAATGGTCGCAGGTGACATCCCCCGTTGCGCCGTTTTTAGTTTTGCCGGGCGTTTTGGCAAAATTGTCCCAGATTGATGGGGAACGGCCGTTTTCATCCCACGCCCCCTCAATTTGACACGCCGACGTTGCCGCCCCCCATAAGAAGTTTGAAGGGAAAAAGAATCCAGATTTATTCATAATTATAAATTGCCGATATCGGCATCACTATTCAATTCTGCCAATTCCCACTCAAGCTCTTCAATAGAAGGCAGGCTGGCTTTCAATTCTTCAGGTAAAGATTGCGTCAATTGATATGGGTGTGTTTCATTTCAGTAGAAGTGATAGTCACGGGGCGCATAGTTTCGGGTAAATTAAGTCCGTTTGCCCCGTGACAATCACTTTGGTTCAACTCATTTGAAACGCACCCAATTGATATTCAGTGACACCAATCGGCTTGCGAATCCCTCGCGCTCATATAATCTTGATTCAATTTGATGGTATCTTCTCAAAATTTCGGAGAGACTTGACAGGTTTTCTATAATACTCTCGTGTAAAACGCGAGACTCTTATGAAACCTGTCAAGTCTTTGCCCCAATTTATTGAGATGTTACCTACTCAGCTTATCAATTATTTCACCACAAAGAAGCAAAGATCACAAAGAAAATCTTAAAAAACTTCGTGTTCTTCGTATCTTTGTGGTTAATTTGGACAATGGCTGAGTAGTTACAAAACTTCATTATTGATTATTCCCTACCCCTTCACCGATCCCGCCATCATCCCGCGCACAAAGTACCGCTGCAAGCCGAAAAAGACCGCCAACGGCAATATCATCGAAACAAACGCCCCAGCCGTCAACAGATGCCAATCATTGCCGCGCGAGCCGACGATTTCTGCCAGCCGCATCGTGATCACTTCCGTTTCGGGTGAGCCGCCCAGGAAAATCAGGGCGATGAGGTAATCATTCCAAACCCACAGGAATTGAAAAATAGCAAACGAAGCCAGCGCAGGCACCGAAAGCGGCAAAACCAATTTTGTAAAGACGGTGAAATGGGATGCACCATCAATAAAAGCTGACTCCATTGTTTCACGCGGAAGAGTGGAGATGTAGTTATAGAGCAGATAAACCGCCAACGCCAAACCAAAGCCTGTATGCGCCAGCCATAACGACAAAAACGTGCCGTTAATGCCCAATGCCTTGTAATCACGCAACAGGGGAACAAGCGCAAGTTGCAATGGCACAACCAACAAGCCAACCACCATAATAAAAAATGTTTTACGGCCAGGAAAGTTCATCCATGCGAACGCGTACGCTGCAAAAGCGGCAATCAAGACGGGGATCACCGTCGCGGGAATTGCCACCGCCAAGCTGTTCAAGAATGAATTGGTCATATTCTCGCCGGGGATGGTGATAACTTCCCCATCAGCGTTGGTGAACTCAAACTCTTTGCCCGTCAGCACCTCCGAATAATTTTCGAGCGTAAAATCCCAATTTACCGCCCACACTTGCTCTTGAATTTCGACCCAGCCGATCCGCTTATTACCGACCCATGTCACTTGCACGTCACCGTCGGCGACCCCTTCGCGGAACTCTTTGAAGGTGCCCGTCGCGCCGCGAATCTCCATGATTTCGTTGGGGTCTACGCCCAATGCCTCTTTTGGATTTTCGATAACGGCCGTTGTCTGCCATTCACGATGCGGAAAAATCGTCCACCAACCTGACGTTTGAATGTCCTGCCGTGAACGGAAGGAGGAGACAAGCAGCCCCAGCGTCGGCACCGTCCAGATGAGAACCAGCAGTAATAGTGCGCCGTTGACCAAAATTTCGTTGAGTAATTTCTTTCTTTTCGCGCCCATCTTAAAATACCTCCCGATCTTGGAATTGCCGCAAATTATAAATACCGACGGGAATGACGGCGATTAGCAGAATGATGGCGATGGCTGAGCCGTACCCCGGATTGCGTGCCACAAACGATTGTCTGTAAAACTGGGTGGCGATCACTTCGGTGCCAAACTGCCCGCCTGTCATCACCCAAACGACATCAAAAATCTTCAAGGTGAAGATGACGATGGTCGTCCAAACGGTGATGATTGTGCCGCGAATGTACGGGATCATAATGCCGGATAAGATTCGCATTTCGCCGGCTCCATCCACTCGCCCCGCTTCTTTTAGCTCTTCGGGTATCCCCTTGAGCGCAGCCGAAAACAGCACCATCGAAAAGCCGACTTGCAGCCAAACGACGATGACGATGAGGTAAAGATTGTTCCATGGACTTATCGCTGTGTACGCCGGCCACGGGTGCGCTTCGCCGCCGAGCGCGACGACGATGGCGTTGACAAGGCCGATTTGCGGCACGGAAGACGGCCGTACCTCATACATAAAGTTCCAAATCACGCCTGCGCCGACGAACGAGATCGCCATCGGCAGGAAGATAAGCGATTTTGCCACCTTTTCCCAGCGGCTGCGGTCGGCAAGGATGGCGATCAACAGCCCGAAAGCGACGGAAAAGCTGCTGCCAAAGACGATCCACATCAAATTATTGCGGAATGTTTCGCGCATCAGCCGTTCGCTGAAGATACTGGTGTAATTTTGCAGACCGACCCAACTGTCAGGCGGCCATGAGGTGAAGGTGGCAAGGAACTGTTCTGGCGGGCCGCCGCGATCAAAGAGGCTGATCCAAAAGGTACGCAATGCGGGAAAGGCGAGATACCATGTCAAAATTGCCAACGCAGGGCCGACAAAGACGAACGGCTGCAATCGCTGCATCCATGCGAGTGGCAGCATCTCGACCAGCCAGTTGAAAACCCAGTAGAGCGCGGCCACGCCGCCCACGCCCCAGATAATGGCGATCAGCGTCATCGCCCATTTGGGGGAGTCGCCATCGCGCAAAAATAAGAAGCCCTGATACAAGGCGTAAAAGATAATGAGGGGAGTGATGACGGCGAGGGCAATACGACTGATAAGAGCCGCCATACCGCCTGTGTCGTTGTGGGAAGGATGAGATTCGGTAGTTTGCATACGTCTTCTCCAGAGGGGGGAGTGGCAAGTGCAAGTGTGCAAGTGGCAAGTTTGCAAGTATATGCTACTTGCAAACCTGCCTACTTGCCTACTTGCCTACTTGCCTACTTGCACACTTATTACTCAGTCGGCCAAGAAGCGTCAATCTCTTCCAGAACGGTGTCCAGATCGGCTGCGCCAGAGACGTAGTCAGTCATGCCTGTCCAGAAGGAGCCTGCGCCGACTTCGCCGGGCATGAGGTCGGAGCCGTCGAAGCGGAAGCTGGTCGCATCGGCAACGGCCGTTGCGATGTCACGGGCTACGTCAGAGCCGTACATATCGGGAGTTGCGCCCAAATGGGGGGATAACGCGCCGCCTGTCTGCATCCAGCCAGCGGCCGAATCGGGCAGGGTGAAGTATTCCATCACCGCGCGGACTTCGTCGCGGTCGTTGAACATGCTCATGATGTCGCCAGCGACGAGGAACGGTTTGCCGTAGCTCTCATCCACGGGGGGCAGGTAGAAGAAGCCGTAATCGGTACCGTATTCTACCCCTTCAGGGAAGAAGCTGGTGATGAAGTTGCCCTGTTTGTGTAACCAGCATTGGGGCGGGTTCTCAAACATCGGCGTGGGAGCATCGCCAAAGAAGGTGCCGACGATGGAGTCTGTGCCGCCGAAGACGTACTCGTCGTTGAACCAGATGTCGCCCCATGTGTTGATAGCGGTCTGGACTTCGGGGGAGTTGAATGGCAGTTCACCCCTTACCCATGCGTCATAATTGTCGAGCGAGGTTGTGCGGAGCATCATCTCTTCCGTCCAGTCGGTCGCCGTCCAGCCTGTGGC
>WFSA01000066.1 GCA_015486215.1 Anaerolineae bacterium
ACCCTAACCCTCCCCCTTTAGGGGGAGGGAACTTGCTCCCTCTCCCTTTGGGAGAGGGCTGGGGTGAGGGTAAAACGCCAAAGTTAAAAACGAACCTTTCCTTAGTTGGCAGAAAGCGGCATTGCAGACGATTGTAGAGTGCGTGGTGCAATGTATTTATCTGTCAATTGAAGGATCAAAATCATAAGGTTCTTCAGGTTTTTCCGTGAAATCGTCATACGTAGGGGCGCACCCTTGTGGCCGCTCTCAACTGGGCGGGCCCAAGGCCGCGTTCCTACAGCGCACAATCACAGGAATTGCCGCAGAACCAATCATAATAGGTGACCAATGAAAAAGATGAATAAACCCCTGTTTTTACTATTTACGTTTTTATTTTTAAGCACGATGGCGTGCGCCCTCTCCTCCGTCTCCCCTGAATTGACAGAGCAAAGTACGGATGCAATTGTGCAAGAAGCGGTGGCAACGGCCGTTGCCGGCGTGCAATCCACCCCTCCCGCCGCCGATCCCCTTCCTGCCAATAATGCGGCCGCAGCCTCGCCTGATTTGCAAAATGCGTTTATCAACGTGTACAAACAGGCCAATCCAGCCGTCGTGCAGATATTCACATACAAGAAAGGGAGTGAGTTTAACGATTTGCTCGGCACGGGCAGCGGTTTTGTAATTGACATGGACGGTCATATCGTCACTAATAACCATGTTGTTACCGATGGGGACGTGTTTGAAGTCTCTTTTGCCAGTGGGGAACGATTGAAAGCGGTTGTTATCGGCACAGACGTGGACAGCGATTTGGCTGTTATCAAAGTAGACAGCTTGCCTGCTGATATTACGCCGCTTGTTTTAGGCGATTCGGGCGCGTTAGATATTGGTCAATTCGTGATCGCCATCGGCAACCCGTTCGGTGAAGAAAGCTCAATGTCTATTGGTATTGTCAGCGGCTTGGGGCGGACGATAGCGTCGGAGCGCGTGGCTGACGGCGGCGGCGTGTACTCGTTACCGCAAGTGATCCAGACGGATGCAGCGATCAACCCGGGCAACTCTGGCGGCCCGCTGCTCAACTTGCAAGGGCAGGTTGTCGGTGTGAATAGTGCGATTTTATCTGCCAGCGGCACGAATTCTGGTGTTGGTTTTTCCATCCCCGTTAACGCAGTTAAACGGATCGCCCCCTCGCTGATCGAATCTGGCTCTTATGTGTATCCGTATATAGGGATTCGGATGGCATCGTTGGATATTTCGGCACAAGAGCATCTTGGTTTGTCACAAAATGCGGGAGCGTATATTACCGATGTCGCCGCTGGCACGCCTGCTGAACGGGCGGGCTTGATCGGGAAAGAGGAAGCTGGAGGGGATTTGATTATCAGAATTGACGGCGTTCCCGTCAATGATGCGGATGATTTGATCAGTTATTTAGTGTTTGAAACAACTGTCGGGCAGACGGTAAATATAACAGTGTTGCGCGATAATGAAGAGATCGTTTTGCCGCTCGTTTTGGGCGAACGGCCGTAAACTGGGCGGACGAATGGAGAGTATATATGAGCATATTTGATGGCAAACGCTTAACAAACGAGACGTTCAAATTAGATATTGAACGCATGAGGCTGGGATGGTATTCCGATAAATACTTTGTCAATATTTTGCTCATGCTGGAAGGACTGCATCATAACGACGGCTATCAAGGCGTATATGCGCGTGATATTGGGCGCGATCCTGCCGGCTTGGACGTGGGTGATTTGGAAGTAGAGGTGCAATTTTTCACCCGCCGACGGGGAAAAACGACCATCGTCGGCGTGGATAAAGCGTTATCTATGCTCCGTCACTGCACTGGATACAGAGATGAGGCGGGCGGGTGGGTAGAAACATGGCAAAATTTGGAGGTAACGGCCGTTCACGACGGCTCCATCACGCGGTATGACGGCGATGCGCTCCGTGTCCAGCCAGTGATCAAGGTCAACGGCCGTTATCGTGATTTTGCCATGCTGGAAACGCCGATGCTCGGCATTCTCAGCCGCGGCAGCCGCATCGCTACCAATGTGCATGACATTTTGCGTGCAGCCAAAGGAAAACCCGTCCTCTTCTTTCCCGCCCGTTTCGATTTGCATGAGGCGCAAGCGGCTGATGGATACGCTTACGAAATCGCCGTCGCCCGCTTCAACAAAGATCATGCGGGTAAAGTTCACCCCTTCATCTCCACTGACGCACAGGGGGATTGGTGGGGCGGGGCGGGCGGCGGAACCATCGCCCACGCGGTTGTCGCTTGCTTCTTAGGCGACACGGCGGCGGCGATGATGGCTTTTGCCGCCTATGTGCCAGTTGACGTGCCGCGCATCGCCCTTGTTGATTTCAACAATGACTCCATCCAAGATAGTTTGCGCGTTTTGGAGCAGATGTTTAGCCGTTACGCCGCCTTGATGGATGAAGGAGATGAGGCGGCGGCAAAACGGTACCGCTTATATGGCGTGCGGTTGGATACCAGCGGCAGTATGCGTGATGAAGGGGTGCTGCCGCTCGGCGATCCTGCGCTTGATTTGGGTGTCAACCCCCGTTTGGTCTTCAATGTGCGCCAAGCGATTGATTCAGCTTGGCAAAAATGGGAACTTTCTCCTGCGCATACGCAGATGGCAAAGGCGTATTGCCGAGCGGTCAAAATTGTAGCCACAGGCGGCTTTAATCCTGACAAAATCGGCCGTTTTGAAAAGTTAAATGTCCCTGTCGATATTTACGGGGTCGGTTCCTCCTTGATTCGCAATGATAAAACGAATAACACCGACTTTACCGCCGATGTCGTGCGCGTCAAAATTGATGACGAATGGCAAGAATTAGCCAAAACGGGGCGCGGCGTATGCGATAATCCAGAGTTGGAGGTGGTTGATTTGGCGAAATTATGAGGGGGCATATCCAAGGTGACAGGCACTTGCCAAGTGCCTGTCACCTGAAAGTCCAAAGTTAAAAACAAATCTTCCCTATGGAACGACCAATCCCATGATCCGTTTCATCTCGTCTACTTTAGGTTGGGCGACAGCGTTTGCTTGAGTAGCACCAATCGCTAACAGCCGATCCAGCTCGGCAGGGTCTTCCATCAATTGCCCATATTTTGCGCGGATTGGGGCTAACATGTCGATGACCACTTCGGCTACACCAACTTTTAGATCGCCATAACCGCGTGCATTGGCAAAATCGGCGATCACATCCTCTTTGTTTTTGCCAGTGACCGCTTTGTAGATGCCGAGCAGGTTATTGACCCCTGCTTTTTCGGGCGCGTCAGAGAAGATGATCTCACGGCCAGAGTCGGTGACAGCACGTTTGAAGGAGCGCATGATCTCTTTTGGCTCATCGAGCAGGCGGATGGCGTGCCCGCGCTTGTCGGCGGAGCTTTTAGACATTTTTGCTGCGGGGCCATCTAATCCCATCACCCGTGCGCCGACGACGGGGATGATGGGTTTGGGAATGGTGAAGAAGGGTTGGGAAAAACGGCCGTTGAAACTTTGAGCAATATCCCGCGTCAACTCCACATGTTGCTTTTGATCATCACCGACAGGAACCTCGTCCGCATCATAAAAAATGATGTCCCCAGCCATCAAGATCGGGTACGTCAGTAAGCCCGTCAAGACGCTCTCCTGTTTGGCCGATTTATCTTTGAACTGTGTCATCCGTTGCAGCCAGCCAAGCGGGGTGACGCAATTGAGCAGCCACGCCCCTTCCGCGTGCGCTTTGACATGACTTTGGATAAAGAGCGTGCTTTTGTCAGGATCGATGCCGCAAGCGAGCAGCATTGCCGCCAATGCGCGAGTTTGAAAGCGCAGTTCATCAGGGTCTTGCGGTACAGTCAGACTATGTAAATCTACAATACAGAAAAAATTTTCTTTCTTGTCTTGTGCATCTACCCAATTTTTGACGGCCCCTAGATAGTTGCCTAAATGGATATTTCCAGTCGGCTGAATGCCGCTAAATACTCGTTTCATAAAAATATACCTGCTATAAGGGCGACCCAGCAAGCCGCCCCTACAGATTAACCGATTAACCGATTTTGGGAAGATGGCTCATCGCCTCTTCAATTTTCTCGGTGGGATGGACGTAATCTTGCAATTTTCCTGCATGATACGCATCGTAAGCAGCCATATCAAAATGACCGTGACCAGATAAATTAAACACAATGACCTTCTCTTCGCCTGTTTCTTTGCAGATTAACGCCTGATCCATCGCCGCACGAATGGCATGTGCCGATTCGGGGGCGGGGATGATGCCTTCTACACGGGCAAATTGTACCGCCGCTTCGAATGTTGCCAACTGCTTGACGGCGACCGCTTCCACATCTCCATTCTCGACTAATGCGCTGACGCTGGCGGACATGCCATGATAGCGCAATCCGCCTGCATGGATGCCGGGCGGCACAAAAGTGTGACCGAGCGTGTGCATCTTGACAACAGGAGCCATCGCCGCTGTATCCCCATAATCGAAGGCGTATTTGCCGCGTGTCATTGTTGGGCAAGAGGCGGGTTCGACGGCGATGATGCGCGTGTTCATGCCGTTGGTGAAGTTTTCGCGCAGGAAGGGGAAGGCCAAGCCAGCGAAGTTAGAGCCGCCGCCCGCACAGGCGATCACGATGTCGGGATATTCGTCGGCCATTTCCATCTGTTCTAACGCTTCCAAACCGATAACGCTTTGATGGGTCATCACATGGTTCAGGACGGAACCGAGACTGTATTTTTTCGTGCCGCCAGATTTGGCCGCTACTTCGACCGCCTCAGAAATAGCAATGCCGAGTGTGCCGGGAGAATCGGGGAATTGGGCGAGGACAGAACGGCCGTATTCCGTGCGATTTGTTGGGCTGGCGTACACCTCTCCGCCATAATTTTGGATGACCATGCGGCGGTATGGCTTTTGGTTATACGACACCTTGACCATATATACTTCCACAGCCAAGTCGAAGAAACCAGCCGACATAGAGAGTGCAGACCCCCATTGACCCGCGCCAGTCTCGGTGGTCAGGGCTTTTGTCCCCGCTTCTTTGTTGTAGAATGCTTGGGCAACGGCCGTGTTTGGTTTATGTGATCCAACAGGGCTGACACCTTCATGTTTATAATAAATGTGGGCCGGTGTGTCCAAGAATTTCTCCAAACGATGGGCGCGGAACATCGGCGTAGGCCGCCATAGTTTGTAAATCTCGCGCACGGGTTCAGGAATTTCAATGTAACGCTCTTGGCTGATCTCCTGCTTAATGATATTCATCGGAAACAGCACGCTCAAAAAATCAGGTGTAACAGGCTCTAATGTCTGCGGATTCAACACAGGCTCTGCGGCAACGGGCATATCAGGGGCAATGTTGTACCATGCTTTAGGAATACGGCTGTCATCAAGAACAAATTTATACTTACTCATAATTTTTCTCCTTTGTTGAGATAGAGGGTAGAGATAGAGGGTTGTCTGATTGCAAAAGGTATGTGTCATACCGATGCCCGCTCTATCTTTGTACTCTATCTCTATATTGATAAAAAAAACGCCCTCGCCTCTGATCAAATCGCTTTGATCGGAGACGAGGGCGTTAAATAGACGTTCTCGCGGTACCACTCCGCTTAACTGGCGAACAATACTTCGTTCGTCGTTCACTTTATTCCGTTCTTATCATCCTTGCGGCATGGCAATGATGGGTGTAAACGGCCGTTTTGATAACGGAGACATCTCCGGCATAGACTACCTATCGTCCACGCAACTCCCCGACCCATTCATCAATCGCGCTGTTGTTAATCTTTCAGCACAAGGATTAACTCTCTAAAACCCGCTTTATTGGATACTCTTTCGGTTCATCGTCGTTCAAATTTTTAATTGGCGGGGATGATAGCATAAGGAAGATGGAGAGGCAAACGTCTTTTTTCATGCTGGGGCAATAGCATATTTGGTTTTTTTACATATTGGTACAGTTATGAATTTTCTTGTACACCTCTTGTTTCCCCTTCATATTTTGGATATACTCACAGTAGAATGGATGTAACCGTTCACGGTGCGAGAACGATGTTTCACACCAATGAGTAACTAAAAAGGAGACTATCACATGAGTGATGCTGGTTGTGCAAGACCAACGGGAGCCTCTGTTATCCAGACAAAGACCCCATCATCTTCTACATATAAACCTGTTCAGGAGACAAAAATTATGGAAACTGCAAGAGTTGGCAAAGCAGCACCCGACTTTGGTGCGCCCGCGTATAAAAATGGTGGATTTACGGCCGTTAAATTATCTGATTATGTAAAAAAGGGGTGGACATTGCTCTGCTTCTATCCCGGTGACTTCACCTACGTTTGAGCGACAGAATTGGCAGCGGTCGCTGCCCGATATGATGAACTGCAAGTGTTAGGCGTAGATGTAATTTCTGTGAGTGTAGACAGTATGTTTACCCATAAGATGTGGAATGATCACGAACTGAGCAAAATGGTTGACGGCGGCATCCCTTGGATGATGGCTGCCGATGGTGCTGGCAAGGTTGGCAAAGTGTATGGTGTTTATGATGAAGAGGCTGGTGTTGAGTTACGCGGCCGTTTCATCATCGATCCCGACGGCATCATCCAAGCCGCCGAAATTTTGACCCCGCCAGTTGGACGCAATTTAGACGAGACAATCCGCCAGATTCAAGCGTTCCAACATGTGCGCCAAACGGGCGGCAAAGAGGCGATGCCCGCTGATTGGACACCCGGAAAGCCTACTCTTACTCCTGGTCCTGATTTGGTCGGTCAGGTATGGAAAGTTTGGAAACCCGAATAATCGGAACTAATGAGTGTGTCAGAAGAAACGATATACTTTAGGGAAGGTTCGTTTTTAACTTTAGACTTTCAGGTGACAGGCACTCGGCAAGTGCTAGTCACCTTGACCATAGTTATTTGCGTACCGTCCCTTACTTGTCTCCCCCCGTTGCTACTCCAGCAGGGGCGGGGGGAGTTCCAATTGTTTTTCTCTTATTTCTCGGAGCAAAAAATCATTCGACTAGTACACACTGGCGGAAGTTCTCCAGCAATCATCGTAGGTCAATTTTGTAAAATTGACCGTGCAATTTTACAAAATTGCACTACAGAAAACCCCGAAGAATTTAGGCCAAGCTGTATTAGCAACAAAAGGTATCTTCTCAGTATTCTGGGGAGACTTGACAAATTTTTCTAATGATACTCGTGTAAAATAAAGTGCTGGCGAAATTTGTCAAGTCTTGTCCACGATTTATTGAGAAGATACAACAAAAGAATGTTAATAATGAATTTTAACTATCGTGCCGTAAGCACTCCAATTATAAATCCATTCAGCATCTGATGTCGCCAGATTGACACAGCCATGACTCATTTCTGTCCCGAAATTATTGTGCCAATACGTCCCGTGTAACGCATAATTACCGTAAAAATACATTACATAAGGCACATCGGGCAGATAATAATCAAAGCCGAGCGCGTATCCGTTCATTGTTTGTGCTTCATATCGGGAGTATACGGAAAATTCGCCTGTAACGGTAAGATACGGCCAATATCCAGTGGAAACGGCCGTGTGGTAAACAGGCTCACTGCTTTCATACGCCGTCAATGTTTGGGTGCTCAAATTTACATCAATCCATCGCTCGCCATCTCCCGCAACGGGAGGAACTATTGCGGGCAGATCGTCAGCAACCTCATCAGTCGCATCATCAACAGCGTCATCGGAAAAATCATCTGGAGGATCATCGGAAACGGCCGTCTCTTCATGAGCAGGAATTTGCAGCACCTGTCCCGTATAAACGTGGTTCAAATCTGTAATCCCATTCGCCGCCGCTACCGTCGTTGTCAATAATCCATATCGGTAGGAGATGGAGAATAATGTATCTCCCGGTTGCACGGTATAGGTCGAAACGACAACAGACGGTGTGTCAGCACGCGTTGATGAAATGCCTAACTTGCCTGGAATTTGCAAAACCTGCCCTACTTCAATCTTGGTAGGATCAAAGATGCCGTTCAACTGCACCAACTCATTTACCGTCACTCCATGATTAAGGGCGATGCGAAAAAGGTTATCGCCAGCTTTTACTACGTAAGTGTCACCATCGGCGAAAATCGGGGGAACGGCCGTTAATAGTAAAATGAATACGATGAAAATCAGGAATTTTTTATACTGTTTGATCATGAGGGTCTCCATTAAGTTCTGTCATATTCTATCTTAACATAAAATTTATGGCGATAACAAGACGGAACCCCTACGCCATCCTGTTGATTACTGGACGATCAGCAACAGCGTTCAAAAGTTCTGATACGCACTCCCGCGCGGCGCAATGCGAATGACCAGAATAACCAAGCGATCATTCTCGATAGCGTACACCACCTGCCAACTTCCAATCCGAATATGATACAAATTATCACGCCCAATAATTTTCTTAAAAACAAGGGGATGTGGGTTCTCTGCTAATTCCCACATTGCTGTTTGGATTCTTTTTAATTTAATCTGCGGGTTGTTTTTATTGGTATTCAGGATGGGAAGAGATGAATTTGTTAAGGCCACCAACGGCCGTTTCCCTCACTTTCCCTTGCACAACCCCACTCCATCCCATGAAAATACCCGACGCGCCTAACGCCATCCGCGTCCATTTCCATAAATTAAAGCTGTCTTGGTGGCGGATGATTTTTCCATCCTGAAAGGTGAAGGTGGCGTTGATGATGTTGTGGACTAAACGGCCGTTTTTACCAAAACTATACGTCGCTTCCCAATGCGCCTGTCCATGCGAACCCTCAGCCTGCACGTCGGTAAACGTCATCTGTAAATCTTTGCCGCGTTCGCAAAGCATGTGCCACATCGCCTCCGCCCGTTTGCCGCGCAAATCGGTAAATACAGGGTCGGAAAAGTGGATGTCCGGATGGTAGCAGGCGATCATGCCCGCGTAATCGCGCTGTTGGAAGGCGGTGTAAAATGTTGTGATTAGGGTGCTGTTTTCGTTCATCGTCGTTTTTTCCTTTTTTGGCGCGTTTGTATCTTCTCAATATTTCGGGGTGACTACAACAAATTAAGGAAGGAACAAATTGCGTCAGTCGAGTAAATCTGTTCTTTTCCCAATCCGTTGTACTCATGCCCCCAACTTTTTGAGAAGATGCACGCGTTTGTTGAAAAACATCATCGGGCGACAGCCCTTGTTCCAGCAGCGATTCCCGCTTGGGCGTGAGCGCACCAGTGGGGCAAACGCCGACGCATTGGCCGCAAAAAACGCAGCTTGTATCGGGTAAGGCTTTATTCTCAAATGTGCCGATGGTCGTATTAAAGCCGCGTCCATCGAAGCTGAGGGCGAAGGCGTATTGGGCATCGGTGCCGCACACTTGCACACATCGCCAGCAGTTGATGCACTGGTTGTAGTCGCGGATGAAGAAGGGATTGTCGTCGTAAACGGCCGTTTCTCTCTTCTTTCCTCCTTCAAACCGTGACGGCTCCGCCTTATATTCAGCCAATAACGCCTGAATTTCAGGCGCGTTTTCCAAATTGACGGTGGAGGCCAGCATTTCCAGAATCGTACGCCGTCCGCGCACCACATCCTCGCTTTGGGTTTGAACCGTCATGCCATCGCTGCAAGCGGAGACGCAAGCGGCCGTTTGCACTCGTCCGCCCGCATCGACGGAGCAGACGCGGCACAAACCGTTGCCTGTCAGATGGGCGTGGTAGCAGATGACGGGGATTTCTATGCCCAATTGGGCGGCGGCATCCAAAATGGTCGTGCCGACGGGGACGGTGATGGATTGTCCATCAATGGTTAATCTTACGGGTTCGCTCATTTATTCTCCGTAGTTTCGTTTGCTTCGGCCACTAGCCGTTTCGCAGATTGATGTTCGGCCGTATAGCGTAATTGACGGGCAAATTCCAAACTGTCGGTAATATCTTCACGGTCTGCCCAGATACCTACTAATCCAGATCGTAATAAATTATCGGCGGTTGAAAAATGAAGTTGTTGATTTCTTCTATTTTGTCCCATATTTTTTGTTTGCATGGCGACACCCACATACTTTCTTTCGGTTATCATCCTATTCAGCCAATTCAGGCCACAACTCAAGCGCACTCAAAACGGCCGTTGATGCCGTCTGTCCCAAGCCGCATAGCGATGTATTTGTCATCGTGAAGCCCACGTCGAGTAGAATTTGTTTGTTTTCGGGTGGTAAACGGCCGTTTTCCATCCCCTCCACCAATTCCAACTGCCGTTGCGTGCCAAGCTGACACGGGAAACATTTGCCGCAGCTTTCGTGGGCGAAAAAGTGGGCGAGTTGGTGTATGGTTTCCTGCATAACGGCCGTTTCATCGAACACCATCAACGCCCCAGAGCCAAGCGACACGCCGTTCGCTTTTGCATCTTCATACGTCAACGGCATATCCAACAGCGACTCGTCAATGAACGATCCCGCCGCGCCGCCGAGCAAAATGCCTTTCAGCTTTTTGCCATCGCGCACGCCGCCAGCCATCGCCAGCAGGTCGCGGACGGTGATGCCGAATGGCAACTCGTAAGTGCCGGGGCGGGTGATGTGGCCGCTCAGGCAGAACAGTTTTGTGCCTCTGGATTGTTCTGTGCCTAAATTTGCCCATGTTTCCGCGCCCGCGTTGAAAGAAGCAAGCGACATGACGATGGTTTCCACATTGTTGATCAGCGTTGGTTGGTTAAACAGGCCGCTGACGGGCGGATAGGGCGGTTTAATGCGTGGAAAGCCGCGCTTGCCTTCGATGGCCTCGAACAGGGCGGTCTCTTCGCCGCAGATGTACGCGCCCGCGCCCAGCCGCAACTCAATGTCAAAGTGAAAGCCGTCATGCCCCATGATGTTGCGCCCCAAACAGCCAGCGGCACGCGCTTTTTTAATCGCTTGTTGCAACCGTTTATGACTGCGTGGATATTCGCCGCGCACAAAAATCCAGCCATTTTGCACGCCAGCGGCATAGGCAACTAACGTTGCGGCTTCGATGATGCTGAACGGGTCTTCTTCCATGATGGTGCGATCTTTGAAGGTGCCGGGTTCGCTTTCGTCGGCGTTGATGACGATATGTTTTTCATTGGGATTGCCACCCGCCCCGCGCACAAATTCGATTTTCAGCCCAAACGGGAATTGCGCCCCGCCGCGCCCTAAAATCGAGCTGCCTTTGTAGAAGTCGATCAACGATTCGGGTGGCATCGTCAACGCTTGGCGTAAGCCTGCGTAGCCGCCTTGCGCTTCATAATCGGTCAGGCTGTACGGGTTGACGAGGCCGATGCGTTTCAAGGCCAATAGTGGTGCGCCGTACACCATCGAACGGGGTTCGGGGTAGGTGCTGTCGAGGAAGTCGTCTACGGTGTCGGCGGTCAACATGCCGACGGTTTCGTCGCCATTTAGGGCGTTGGGGCCGTGTTCGCACATGCCCAAGCAGGGGACGCGCTCGTAGGTGATGCTGCCGTCGGGGCTGGTTTCGCCGTCGTGCAGGTTGAGACGGGATTCGATGGTTTCCATAACGGCCGTTGATCCTTTCAAATGACATGCCATCCCATCGCACACGCGGATGACCCGTTTGGCCGTCGGTTCGTTGTAGAACATCGTGTAAAACTCGATTACGCCATGAATATCGGCGGGCGGCACGCGCAATGTGCGGCTGATCGCATCCTGCACCGCTTCGGGCAGCTAGCCGTAAATCGCTTGCGCGTCATGCAGGATGGGGAGCAGTGCGTCACGAGAACGGCCGTTATATTTTTCCAGTATTGGATCAAGCAAAGATAAACCTATAGGCTTCAAAATGCCTCCAATTCGTTTTAATTCTGTTCGGTTTTGTGGGCGATTGTGATGTAGGAAACCCCGTCATGGGGCGATATGTTGCGGAAGTAACGATGATGTGAGTTAAGTCACCATATCGTCGGTACATCATACTGTCTAATTTTAGCGTCGGCTGTCAGTAACACCATCTTTTCGGCGCGTGCTTGGGCGATGAGTAACCGATCAAAGGGGTCGCGGTGAATCATTGGCAAGGCAATAATTCCTCGACTATGCACTTTGTCGACAGGTAGCCATTTGATACCATTAACAGTCATCTCCCGATCAAACACCTTGTCCCAATTCTTGACTAACGCCAACTTTCCCAAGCTATATTTGATGCAGATTTCCCAATAACTAACTGCACTAAAATATAACTCATTGTCTATATCTAAAAATACATCTTGCGCGTTTTGGCTCAAATTTTCACCGCGTATAAGCCATAAAAACGCATGGGTATCTAACAATATCTTCATCGCATGTACGCCTCAAAATCGGCCAGCGGGGCATCAAAATCGTCGGCGATGAATGTAATCGCCTCTTTTGCGCCGCCAATACGGCGTTGATAGCGGGCTTCGGGTAAGGCAACAAGGCGTACCACAGGCAAATTACGGCGGGCGATGATGACCTCTTCGCCCGATAATGCCAACTGAATCAATTTAGACAAATTTGTTTTTGCTTGATGGATCGTTACTTGAGTCATGCCAACAGTTTAGCTAACTTTGTTAGCTAAGTCAACGGCCGTTTACACGCACCGTCGCGGCGTAGGTCAAGTTTGCAAACTTGACCTACCATTACTGCCCAAACCAACTCTGCCACGTCGCTAAGTCATCATCACTGATCTTGTCGTTCGTGCGCTCAATTTGGGGGGCAATGACGGGCGGCTTGGGCGTTGCCCGCTTCTTTTTCGCCGTTTTTTTCTTTTTGGGGGCGGGGGACGGATCTGCCTCCTTGAACAAATCCATCCATTCCGCCACCTCTGCCTCGTTTAATTCAGGATTTTCTGATGAGGCCAGCGCGGTAAATGCTTCTCCCGTGCGTGCCTTCGGTTTCGGCTTAGGCGGCGGGGCGACTTGCCGGGAACGGGGCGGCGGGGCCGCTTTGCGATCAGGGACAGGGCCGAATAAATCGAGCCATTCCGCCACCTCCGCATCGGTGATGATGGGATCATCGGTGTCGGGGGCGGGGGCTTGTTCGCGCCGCCGCTTCTTTTTCGGCTTTTCAAAGACGAATTCAGCCCGTGCGATGAACTGCTCAGACGTGATCGCCTTCATGCGGATTGAATCGGCGGCGTTGTACACCATGCGGTCGCTGCTGACGACGGTGTAGGCGGCGATGTTTTTCACCTGCTTGATGCGCCGAATGATGAGATCGTCGGCGATGATGCCGTCGGGGGAGAAGATGACGGTGAGTTGGCGGCTGGAGAGTGGGTTGGACACGCCGCCCATCATGCGACGGCCGTCGAAGATGATGGTTGCTTGTTGGGAAGAACGGCCGTCTAGCCACTCCTGCACCCGCAGCACTAATTTCACTTCATCATTCGGGTCGCTCAACTCAATATCCGGCATTTTGCCGATTAAATTATGTCCATCAATCAAATAGTGCATGGTTAATGGATAATTGATAATGGAGAATGGATAATTATCCATTCTCCATTATCAATTATCAATTCTAAATTATTTCCAGTTTGGCGAAGCTGGCGGCCATCCGTTTGAGACCGACAGTTTTGTCTTTGAAGGCGACGGTGACGACTTCGTCGCTGCCTGTTGATTCGCTTTCGATGACTGTTCCTTCGCCGAAGGTGCGATGGCGCACGGTTTGGCCGGTTTTGTAGGTGAGAACGGCCGTTCTTGGCGCACGATCTTCATCCTCAACACGATTGGGAGCGGGCAGCGGCTTGGAGCGCGTCGGCGGGACGGCGTTGGCGTGATGGCTGACGGCACTTCGCTTTTTTGGCCGTTTCGGCTGTGATTGGGATGACCATTCCCAACTGCTGGCTTTCTTTTTGGTCTGTTGCCGCCGTTTTTTCGCGCCGCCGCCCGCGCTGGTCAGTTCCAGCGGCAAATCGTTCAAAAAGCGGGACGGCGTGGACGCATCCGACCGCCCCCACGTCATGCGGCGGAACGCATGGGAGAGATAAAGCTGGTCTTTGGCGCGGGTGATGCCGACGTAGAGCAGCCGCCGCTCCTCCGCCATCTCTTCCGCATCGTCCATTGAGCGGCTGTGGGGCAGCACCCCATCGTCTAAACCGGGAATGAAAACGACGGGATATTCCAGCCCTTTGGCGGCGTGGAGGGTGAGTAGGGTAACGGCCGTTTGGCTTTCATCTAAATTGTCTGTTTCCGACACAAGGGCGATACTTTCCAAGAATTCTGTCAGGGTTGCCCTGTCCGCTTGGGAGGCGACATTGCGTAATTCCTGCACATTTGCCCATCGCTCCTCCGCCTCATCCTCCACCTTTTCGCTGTCGCGCAGATATTGTTTGTAACGGGTTTGATCCAGAATCGCATCGAAAATGTCGGCGATATTGGCTTCGCCATCACGCAAGGCGATCCAATTGAGCAGCATCTGCCCCACCTGCATGAAGGCATTGAACGCCCGCCCTTTGAACGGATGATCCCGTCCTGGATCGGTGGCGAGGTGCATGAGGGCGACGGCCGGCTGCCAGCCGTTTTGCCGCGCCCAGCCGCGCAATGTCGCTTGCGACTTCGCGCCCAACGCCCGTTTGGGGGTGTTGATGATGCGGTCAAAGCTCACGCCATCGGCCGGGTTATGCACCACGCGCAAATAGGCGATGATGTCCTTCACTTCGCGCCGCTTGTAAAATTTGGTCGCGCCGACGAGTCGATACGGCATACTGGTCATCATCAACGCCTCTTCCAGCGCACGCGATTGGGCGTTGGTGCGGTACATAATCGCCATATCGTTGAGCGAGTATTGCCCCAGCAGCGACTCCATCGTCATCGTGATCACCGTCGCCTCTTCGCGCTCGTCATACGCTTCGCGGATGACGATGGGTGCGCCGCCGCGCCTGTCGGTGAACAAATCTTTGTGAACGCGATTCGGATTGTGGGAAATGATCGCCTTCGCCGCGTCCAAAATAAGCTGGGTGGAGCGGTAATTTTGCTCCAGCAGCACCATCTGCGCCGCTGGGTATTGTTCACGGAACCGGTTGATGTTGCGGTAATCCGCGCCGCGCCAACGGTAGATGGATTGGTCGCTGTCGCCGACGACAAAGATGTTGCTATGCCCTTTTGCCAGCAGATTGAGCAGCGCGTATTGCGCCATGTTGGTGTCTTGGAACTCATCGACAAGGATGTGTTGATACCGCTCTTGATACGCCGCCAGCACGTCGGGACGTTCTTGCAAAAGCAGGACGGTGTTCATCAGCAAATCGTCAAAATCCATCCCGTTGTTGAGGCGTAACGCTTTTTGGTAATAGTCGTAGACGCGGCGGGTTAGTTCGGCGATGTAGTTGCCCGTTTGGTACGCTTCGGGGGTGACGAGTTCGTTTTTGGCGTTGCTGATGCCGTTCAGCATTTTGTAGGGGGAGTATTTTTTATCGTCGATGTTGAGTTCTTTCAACGCGGCTTTGACGAGTTTGAGCTGGTCGTCGCTGTCATAGATGACGAAATTGCTGTCGTAATAGGGTAGATTGTTGACTTCGCGCCGTAAAATGCGGGCGCAGACGGAGTGGAATGTTCCCATCGTTAGCCCGCGCGGATGGTCGCCTGTCAGGGCGGCGATACGGTGGTTCATCTCTTTGGCGGCTTTGTTGGTGAAGGTGACGGCGAGGATGTGCCACGGGGGTATGCCCATCTCTTGGATGAGGTAGACAATGCGGTGGGTGAGGACGCGGGTTTTGCCGCTGCCTGGCCCTGCGAGAACTAATACGGGGCCGATGGGGGCGGTAACGGCCGTTTGTTGTGCGTCGTTTAATCCAGTCAAAATATCCATCTGGCAATTGTAGCGGATTGGAGCGGGATGGGTAGGGGGGCGGGAAGCAAAAACGGCCGTCTAAGACGGCCGTTTACATTTCACTAAACGATGTGCTGAGATGTCACAATGGAATAGCTAAATCAGGAGCTTCTTGACGAAGTTTTTCGATCAACCAGCGTTGTACAAGCATCTGGTAAGGAATTTGACGTTGTTCGGCTGCTTTTTGAATCGCTTCAAAATAGTCTGTTCGTAAACGGACATCTATCGGTTTTGTGGGAAAGCGTGTTCGCACAATAGTTGGCGGCGATACTTCTTCCATGTCGTCCATGTAAACGGCCGTGTCATGGGAATCAAACCAAACGGCCGTTTCTTCATCACTTTCAAAATCAGGAATTGTTTTCATTGTTACCTTCTTCGGCGTTTCAACCGTTTTTTCTCCGCGGAAGTTAAATCGCGGGCTGTGATGACGCGGATACGCTTGATTGCGTACACGACAAGTAAATATCGTCCACTATCAGTCTGCCCGTAAACGGCATATTTTCCTTCGCCAGCTTTTAAGGTGAGCGGACTGTCGTCAATTACCTCTTCCGTCTCATACGGCTCAACACCGTGATTGGCGATGTGTTCTATATTTCTTTTATCCCACCAAAATCGATATTGTTCCATCTATTTTCTCTAAATGATCGTTTTCTCAACTGATTATAGCATAGAAAAGTGGCGCATTTGTTGTGCATCGTTTAATCCGTTCAAAATATCCATCTGGTAATTGTAGCGGATTGGGGTGGGATGGGTAGGAAGCAAAA
>WFSA01000067.1 GCA_015486215.1 Anaerolineae bacterium
GCACGGCGCGGTCTATCGCTTTGTCGCCAAATAGCTCGATTTTGGCATCACACCCTTCGGGTGCGCCAAAGGAGAAGCCGACGTTTTTGAGCGCACAGGCAAAGCCGCGCCCGCGTTTGAGAGCGGCGGGGTTGGGCGGTAACGATTGGAACGGGGAGTAATTGTCTGGTGCGGGCGGGATGGGTGCGTCCCACTTCGCCGCCTTCGCACATTCCTCAACCACTTCGGCGATGGTTACGCCGGGCGTGATGGGGGTCTGCACCGTCATCAGATCGCCTTCGTGCAGGACGTTGTTGAGCCGCAGGGCAACGGGGTCAATGTCCAACGCTTCGGCTAATTTGTTCATCTGCATTTCGGCGGCAAATGCGCCTTGCGGGCCGCCAAAGCCGCGAAATGCGCCGCCGGGGATGTTGTTGGTGGTGACGGCGTAGCTGTCTACATACGCATTGGGGACGACATACGGCCCCGTCACCATCAGGTTGGCGTTGCCGAGAACTTTGGTGCTGGTGTAGGCGTAGCTGCCGCTGTCGAAGATGACTTCTGCGGAAACGGCCGTTATCTTCCCATCCTTCGTCGCCCCCCATTTGGTGCTGATCGTCGCCTGATGCCGTTTGTGGTGGCCGATCATGCTCTCCTCGCGTGACCATGTGATCCGCACGGGGCGATGGATGCCCATTTCATCCAGTCGCATCGCCGCCAAGCCCAGCACAATTTGCAGTGACATATCCTCGCGCCCGCCGAACGCGCCGCCGATGGCTGGATAGATGATGCGGACGCGATCCTCCTCCAGCCCTAGCGCGTGGGCGACCTGTTCGCGGTCTTCATACGTCCATTGGCCGCCGATTTGGATGGTAATACGGCCGTTTTCATCCACATATCCCACCCCCGCCTCAGGTTGCAGGAAAGCGTGTTCCTGATACGGCAAATCGTAGTCACCTTCGATGATCACATCAGCATCGGCAAAACCTGCCTCCATGTCCCCCTTGCGAATTTGGATTTTGTGCAAGATGTTACTGCCATGCCACGGATGCAAGATTACTTCATCTTTCATCGCTTCGCGGGCATCGGTGACGATGGGTAGTTGCTCCCATTCAATGTCGATGAGGTCACGCGCCTCAGCCGCCGCCTCTTCACTTTCGGCCACGATGATGGCGACGTGATCCCCTTCCCACAAGCTGACTTCGGCCTGTTCTTTCGCTGTGCCAAAGCCAACCATCACCGGCTGATCGGGCATGATGAGGCCGTACTCGTTGACTGGCACATCTTTGGCGGTAAAAATGGCGATGACTCCGGAAACGGCCGTTGCCTCTTCCATATCCATCTTAATCATTCGTGCATGGGGTTGGCCGCTAAACAAGACCTTTCCATACAACATATTTTCCATCGGGATGTCGGCCGGATACTGCGCCGCACCCGTCACTTTATCCCGCGCATCCACACGGGTGACTTTCGTTGAATTACTCATAATTTTTTTTGCGAAGCTGTGGAATGATTAGAAGTTGCCTGCTTCGCATACATGCCACATACCACTTGCATACTTGCTGCTTCACCCCTACCCTTCCCATTCATTATCATGCGGGTCTTTTATACGGGAGTGCATTGATGGTTTGCCTGTTGCTCGTCGTCCTTCTTCGCTGCCAAAGACAAAGCCCATATATAAAATGATCTGCATAACGACGACGATGCCGAGCATGACCAATCCTATAAATACCCACGAGGGGACCTGGTTTCTGTTTACGCCAAGGATAGAGTAAAACCCAGCTAACCTTAACATTTTGCTGCCAAATAGATATGAAGCGACAAAATATGCCACCACAAATGAGATTGACAACCAGATAAATTGAATAATCGTCTTACCTGCCAATCCTTTTCGTTTGGCTAATTCCGCTTGCTGTCGTTTTTCTATACGCATAATACCTCCAGAGAGATAGAGAGCGGGTAGAGATAGAGATAGGGATAGAGTGAGAGTGAGGAGGAATACATCTCCTATCTCTACTCTCTATCTCTACCCTCTAGCTTCTTCCACTGCTTCAATAATTTTGTAATAGCCTGTGCAACGGCATAGATTGCCGGTGAACGCTTGCTCTATTTGGGCGCGATCTGCGTGTGGCTGTTCTTCTAACAGTTTTGTGCCCGACATGAGGAAGCCGGGTGTGCAGTAGCCGCATTGCACCGCGTCTTTTTCGATGAAGGCGGTTTGCAGCGGGGTCAATGCGTCCCCGTCGGCCAATCCTTCAATCGTTACAATCTCGCTCCCTTGTGCGCGGGGGGCGGGGATGAGGCAGGACATCACGGCCGTTCCATCTAAATGTACCGTACATGCGCCGCATTCCCCTTCACCGCATCCTTCTTTTGCACCACTCATCAATCCTTCATCGCGCAGCCAATCGAGCAGCGTTTTATGCACGCCAACGGCCGTCACCTTTTTTCCATTCACAACGGCCGTGATCGGTGTGTCCGCATCATGGGTGGCGGCAAAATTTTCGCCTGTGGGCGGTCTGCCCTCATTTCCTCCCCATAACATGACAGGATCAGACGGCCAATTGCTCCGTTCATCCCCATCACGCAGAGCGGAGAAAGCGCGTTTTGCCATCACTCTTGTCATGTGGCGGCGGTAAACGGCCGTGCTGCGAATATCATCAATCGGTGTCGCCGCTTCGCCCGTCAATTCAGCGGCATGGGCGATGGTTTCGTCCGTCAATTGGCGGCCAACAAGATACGTTTCCGCTTTGGCGGCGTTGATGATTGTTTGCGCCACACTGCCAAGTGTGATGGCGGCGGCTTTGATTGTGCTGTTAGGGGCGAAGGTGAAAACGGCCGTTAAATGTACCACTGAAATCGCCTGCGCCCGTCGCAGCCCTAATTTTACAAAGATGCCGCGCCTGTCAGCCTCCATCGCTGGAAAACGTATCTCCATCAACATCTCATCGGGACGCATAACTGTACGGCGCACACCTGTGTAAAAATCAGTCAGCGGCACCGTTCGTTCACCATCAACTGAGCGCAGAGTGACGCTTGCGCCCATCGCCCGCAAGGGGCTGATCGTGTCGTTGGCCGGGCTGGCGGTGATGAGATTGCCGGCCACCGTCGCCCGATTGCGTAATTGGGGCGAGGCGACTTCGAGACACGCTTGCGCCAATGGTAAGGCGTGCTGTATCAGCAGCGGCGAGCCGACAACTTGGTTATGGGTGACGGTCGCGCCAATGTGAATGATGCCGTCTTCATCTTTCCAAATACGGTTTAATTCAGGAATACGGGTGATGTCAATCATCACATTCACGTCGGGGCGCACCCCGCGCTCAATTTCAAGCATTAAATCAGTGCTGCCAGCGGTAATACGGGCGCGTTTGCCATGTGTGGACAGCAGGTCAATCGCTTGGGAAACGGCCGTTGCCGTCTCATATTTTGTAATCAAATGTGGTGTTATATTCATGCAATGCCTCTCACTTCACAATTCACAATTCACAATTCATTATTCATTATTATTCCCCCATCGGGCGGGCTGCAAAAGTATGGGGGAATGGATATTTTGCACGTTCAATGGCTAAATCGGCCGTTTTTTGTACGCACCATTCAAATTGATCGGGCCGCATCAATTTTTTATCCATGAAGGGGGTCGGATTGGTGCTGTTGATCACATACGGATCCACATCTTTAACCGCAAATTCTACCATATTGATGTCATACTGATATATTTTACTGAGTTGGATAGCAGCGTTTATCATGTGCATGACAATGGGGTTATCGGGGTCAAGAGGTTTTTCTAAATACCGTTTTTCTTTTCTGGAGTAGCGCAAAGCCAGCACATTTTCTTGCCCTATCACAAAGCAGTGGATATGATGTTCGGCATCAATAAGCTGTTGCAAAACCATCGTTTGATCGCCGCTGACATCATATAACTCAATCAATTCATCTACGCTGTTGACGCGGTGAACATTATGCCGCCCGCCCGTGTGTGCATTTTTGAAGATGGCAGGCACGCCGATTTTTTTCACGATGCCATCCCAATCAATTGGGTAGCCGAGATTGCGAAAATCTTCAGCAGTGAGATCTCGGCTGGCTGTCTCTTTGTTGGGCAGCATGATGGTGCGTGGACTGGTGTAGCCGAGATTGCGGGCTAAGGCGGCTCCGATCAATTTGTCGTCGGCTGACCATATAAAGGGATCGTTGATGATATGTGCGCCATGAAAGGAGGCAAATTTGAGATAGGTGCGATAGTAGGGGATTTCGTAAGAGATGCGGTCGATGATGACGGCGTACTCGCAGCTATCATCAATGGATGTGCCGTATAATTTGACGTATTCGGCTTGTACGCCTTGATTACGGCCGTTGACTTCGGCAATAAACGCTTCCGGCCAATCTTTCTCTCGTCCAACAAGCAAGCCTATCTTTGCTTCCATTTTGCAGTCCCCTTTTTTGTGTAAATGTATGTGCGTGTGTTTCTATCTGACTATACACTAATTTAGGCAATGAACAATCAATACTTACCTGTTTTGCAACGAGAGGAAATTGACAATTGATCTTGTTTCTACGCTCTGTGTCCCGATTGTATTTGCTCAAATGCTACATCGTATTGCGGGGCGATGCGGCTCCACTCATATTGTTGGATGGCGGGGATGAGTGTGTTGGTCACGGCCGTTCGCTCCTCTTCATGCGTCAACGCCCAGCGTAATTGTGCCAGCAATCCCTCGCGGTCATCATATAAACAGTGCGGGTGCATGGCGGACGGGATCAGTTCGGGGTAACTCAGCCGATTGGGCAGGATGGGGAACGCACCCGCGTGAATCGCTTCTAAAATGCTGATGCCGAAAAATTCGTGATGGGCGGTGGAGAGGACAACGGCCGTTTGCCCCATCAACGCCTCATACGCCCCCCGATCCGCGTGTCCAACATGGACGATATGCGCGTGTAGACGGGCGCGTGCGTCGGTGAAGATCGACGGCCGTTTGCCATACTCCTGCCCCGCCAACGCCAGCCGAAAAGGGATTCCTTCATCAGCCATTACGAACAGCGCATCAAAAAACGCCTCTGGATTTTTATCATACTCCCACCGCTGATTCCATAATATGAGCGGTGGTTTGTCGTCTGGCTCTATCTGTCTAGCCCCCTCTGCTAACGTTAATCCGACTGGCAGGACGGCACTTTTTTCTTGCAGAGTACGGATCGATCCCAGTTCGTTATACTCAGGAAAATGTTTTAGAAAATTGGGCAGCGCGTCAAAGAAGGCGCGTTGGTGGTAGGCGGAGTTGAAGAAAATCTTGTCGGCGGCCAACATGGATGCGTAATTGATAAACACATAATGTTGATCCCGCTCTCCCAACTGCCGCCGCATCGCTCCTGTACTGCCATCGGCTGGTAATGGATAGGTGAGTTGATTTTCGTGGCAATACAAAGCGACGGGGATATGTGCTGTGCGTGATCTCGTTATGGACAAAAATGTCGTTAGGTCGAGCATATCCGTCGCTAAGAGCAAATCGGCCGTGTGCGATTGCTCCATAAATCGGCGTGCCAGCGTCACCGAGCCGCCGTGCATCCGCCACTTCCAATATCGATCTGGCAAGGTGAGCAATTTGACGGTATGTGCGCTATGCTGCTGATAGCCGACAGCCCATGCTTGATGACTGCCGCCGTGATAAGGAGAAAGGATGGTGATTTTCATACGCTGTTTATAGTGGAAAAGTGAATAATTATCAATTGTCAATTGTCAATTGTCAATTATAATGGTCAGCATGATACATCGTTTTTTTGTTCCCCCATTTTCTGGTGAGACAGTCCACTTTTCTGATGAGCAGGCGCGGCAGATGCGGCGTGTGTTGCGGATGAGCGCGGGTGATCGCGTGCTTGCGCTGGATGATAGCGGCTGGGAGTATGAGGTGGAGTTGATGGGGGAGGGTGACGGCCGTATCCTGCAAAAATCCCGCTCCACCATCGAATCCCATCACCATTTGACCGTTTATGTGAGTGTCATCAAATGGGATAAGTTTGAGTGGGCGTTGCAAAAGGGGACGGAGATTGGAGTCGGCCGTTTTGTGCCAGTGATCAGCCGACGGAGCTTTTTGCAAAAGACAGCCTCGATCAAGCCAAAGCGATACGAACGGTGGCGGCGCATCATCATCGAATCGGCCGAGCAATCCCACCGCGCCCGTCTGCCTGTGCTGGCTGACGCACTCATGCTGAATGACGCGATGGAGGAATGGGCATCCTACGATTTCACCTTTATGCCCGCCGTTTATGCCAAAGCGGAGACGGTCAGCTTGCGGCATGTGGAGATGCCGCAATTGCCGCAAAAGTTGGCGTTAGTGGTCGGCCCAGAGGGGGGATTTACGGATGATGAGGTGAAAAACGGCCGTATACATCAAGCGATCCCCGTCAGTTTGGGCAAACGGGTTTTGCGAGCAGAAACGGCCGTCGCTGTTGCCTCCGCCCTGCTCTTAACCGATTTTTAGACGGGAACGGCCGTTGGTACATCTTGAGATAATGGCTTGTCTGGATATAAATGCGCTAGTTTTTCTTGTAACCATAAATTTACCAACACTTCTATAGAAACGCCTTGTTGCTTTGCCGCTTCGCTTACTTTCACAACCAAATCTTGTGCTAAGCGGATACGTTTCTCACTTCTTGGCGGGAGATCAATTTCAAATTCTACGGGTGCAAAAATATCTTCATAATCGGCCGTACTATGCGTGTCCCAAAATTCACTCGCTTCTTCTAGTGAGGCAAACTCTTCTGGTAATATATCTCATTGGAATTTTTGTTTATTGTCCATATCTTTTACGTTCCTTTTGATCCATATCTCGCGCACTGATGACTAATGCTTTATGAGTAGAGTATGTCTAAACGGCCGTGTCCTACCAACTCTCTTGACTTCAATCCGCAACGGCCGTAAACTCCCATTCATACCCCCCCCACAGGGGGGAGGGTGCATTCAAGGAGAATCATGGAAGATAAAGTAAAAACGGCCGTCAGCCAACGCATCGCCAGCGCGAGCGGACATCTAAACGGCATCAAACGGATGGTAGAAGAGGATAAATACTGTATAGATATTATTCAGCAGATTCAAGCCGTCCAAGCCGCGCTCAACAAAGTCACCTCCATCATTCTGGAAAATCATCTCAACACTTGCGTCACCACCGCCATTCAAGGTGCAGACCCAGACGAACGCACCCGCGTTATGAAAGAGATCACCAACGTATTTGAACTATCAAACAAAGTGTAGAGTAGAGAGAGTAGAGAGATAGAGAGTAGAGATAGAGGGGGTTACGTACGGTAGATGTTTTATGCTGACACAAAGACATTTACGGGACAAAATTTCTCTATCTCTATCTCTATCTCTATCTCTACTCTCTACCCTCTATCTACAAGGAGAAAACATGTCTATAACAAAAACATTCGTATCCCCCAATATCAGCTGCGGTCATTGCACCCACACCATCGAGATGGAAGTTGGCGAAATGGCTGGCGTAATCAGCGTCAACGCTGAAATTGAAAGCAAAGAAGTAACCGTCGTCTACGATTCCCCCGCAACATGGGAAGGGATCAAAGAGACGCTTGTCGAGATTAACTTCCCCGCGAAAGAATAAACAATTGGCAATTAATAATGAACAATGAACAGTAACTACTCAGCCTATCAATTATTTCACCACAAAGAAGCAAAGATCACAAAGAAAATCTTAAAAAACTTCGTGTTCTTCATGTCTTCGTGGTTAACCTTGACAATGGCTGAGTAGTATCTTCTCAATAAATCGTGGACAAGAGTTGACAAATTTCATCAGCACTTTATTTTACACGAGTATCATTAGGAAAATTTGTCAAGTCTCCCTAGAATACTGAGAAGATACTCTGAGTAGTTATCATGAACAATGAACAACATTTCTCATTGTTCATTGCCAATTGCCCTCCCCCTTATGAGTGAACAACAAGTAACCCTTCCTGTTATTGGCATGACTTGTGCCAATTGTGTCGCTTCTGTCGAGCGCAATTCTAAGAAAGTGGCTGGCGTGAGCGATGCCAGCGTCAATTATGCCAGCGAAAAGGTCACATTCACCTATGACCCATCCCTCATTGATGCCAAACAGGTGACTACGGATGTGATCGCCCGCATTGAACGGGCTGGATACCGTGTGCCAACGGCCGTTCTCACCCTCTCCCTTTTGGGCATGAGCAGCACAAGCTGCGCCGCCACAATTGAACGTCAACTGGCTAACGCCGACGGCGTACTGGAAACGGCCGTCAACTACACCAGCGAAAAAGCGACCATCACCTACGCCACCGGCGTGACCGACCGCGCCCAACTCACCGCCATCATCCGCAAAGCGGGGTACGACGTAGTAGACGATGGCGAAAACGAAGACGCAGAAGCCGATGCCCGCGCCGCCGAAGTGCGCCATCAATGGAAACGGCTCACCGTCGGCCTTCTTTTCACCGTGCCGCTCTTCTTCATCAGCATGTCACGCGATTTTGGCCTGTTGGACGGATTAACGTGGATACACGATGCTTGGGTCAACTATTTTTTCCTCGCGCTGGCAACCCCCGTTCAATTTTATGTCGGCTGGGATTATTACGTCGGCGGCTACAAAAGCCTTCGCAATGGCAGCGCAAATATGGACGTATTAGTGGCGATGGGGTCGAGTGTGGCGTATATCTACAGCATCTTCGTTCTCATCTCCCTGTCGGCGGGGTCAACGGCGTTAGGGATGCACGTCTATTTTGAAACATCAGCGATGATTATCACCCTCATCGTGCTGGGCAAATTGATGGAAGCGCGTGCCAAAGGGCAGACGAGCGCGGCGATCAAAAAGCTCATCGGGATGCAGGCCAAAACAGCCCGCGTGATCCGTGATGGGGAAGAGATGGATTTGCCCATCGCCGAAGTCGTGCGCGGCGATTTGATCGTGGTACGGCCGGGCGAAAAGATTCCTGTGGATGGGATGGTGATAGACGGCCGTTCATCCGTAGACGAAAGCATGATCACGGGCGAAAGTCTGCCCGTCAACAAAACAGTCGGTGACGAGTTGATCGGAGCGACCATCAATAAACAAGGGCTGCTCAAATTTGAAGCGACAAAAATCGGCAAAGAGAGCGCGTTGGCGCAGATCATCCAACTGGTCGAGCAGGCGCAGGGGAGCAAAGCCCCCATCCAGCGCGTGGCCGACCAAGCAGCCGCCTATTTTGTGCCGTTTGTCATCGGCACGGCCGTTCTGACTTTCATTATCTGGTGGCTGGTGACGGGCGATTTTGTCGCTTCGCTGCTGCGATTGACGGCCGTTCTTGTCATCGCCTGCCCGTGCGCGATGGGACTTGCCACCCCGACATCCATCATGGTCGGCGTGGGCAAAGGGGCGGAGAATGGCATCCTTTTCAAAAATTCAGCCGCGCTGGAACAAGCGCATAAACTGACCGCCATCGTCCTTGATAAGACAGGAACCATTACCGCTGGCGAGCCGACAGTCACCAATATCATCACCGCCGATGGGATTGACGAGGCGGACGCGCTCCGTCTGGCCGCCGCCGCCGAGCGCGGCTCAGAGCATCCATTAGGGGAGGCTATTGTGCAAGCAGCGAAGGATCGCGGCCTGCTTTTGAGCGAACCGACTGCGTTCAAGGCGATTGCTGGGCATGGAATTATGGCCGATGTTGACGGCCGTTCCCTTCTACTCGGCAATAAACGGCTGTTAGAACAGGAAGGGATCGTCGTCACCCAGTTAGCAGAGCAGGCGAAAGCGTTGCAGGAAGAGGCAAAAACGGCCGTTTGGCTCACCATCGACGGCGAGTCAGCCGCCATTATCGCCATCGCCGATGCGATCAAACCAAGCTCTCCCCAAGCGGTCGCCGATTTGCAAAACTTGGGCTTGATGACCATGATGATGACTGGCGACAACGAAGCGACCGCGCAAGCCATCGCCCGCGAAGTGGGAATTGGGCGTGTTTTTGCCGAAGCACTTCCCGGAGATAAATCGGCCAATGTAGCAAAATTGCAAGAGGAAGGGTATGTCGTGGCGATGGTTGGCGACGGCATCAACGACGCACCCGCATTAGCGCAGGCTGATGTCGGTTTGGCGATTGGAACGGGGACAGACGTGGCGATGGAAACGGCCGATGTGACCTTGATGCGCGGCGATTTGGGCAGTGTGCCGCAAGCGATCCACCTCTCCCAAGCGACAATGCGGAATATCAAGCAAAATTTGGGCTGGGCGTTCGGCTACAACATCGCCCTCATCCCCATTGCGGCCGGCATCTTGGCTCCGTTTGAATGGGCACCCGATTTCTTGCGCCAACTCAGCCCCATCCTAGCTGCTGGCGCGATGGCATTCTCCAGCATCAGCGTCATCTCTAACGCCCTGCGTCTAAAACGGTTAAAACTGTAAGTGGTGAAGCGGGACGCAGATTGACAGGATTTTCAGGATGAACGCAGATAATACAAAAGAAATCTGCGTTCATCCCATCAATCCTGAAAATCTGCGTCCCATTTTCTTATAGAGAGCATACCCCCTCTATCTCTATCTCTACCCTCTATCTCTACCCTCTATCTCTATCTCTACCCTCTATCTCTATCTCTACCCTCTATCTCTATCTCTACCCTCTATCTACTTACGGAATAACTCTCTGGCGATGATATTCCGTTGGATTTGGCTTGTGCCCTCGTAAATTTGGAAGATTTTTACGTCGCGCATCAGCTTTTCGACGGGGTATTCAGACATGAAGCCGTATCCACCGAAGACTTGCACCGCGTCTACACATACCTTCATCGCCATGTCGGCTGCGTACGCTTTGGCGAAGGCGGCGGCAGTGGTGTTTCGTTCGCCGCTGTCTTCGGCCCATGCCGCTTTCCAAACCAGGAGACGAGCCGCCTCTACTTGCATTGCCATATCAGCCAGCATATGACCGATTGCTTGATGCTGCCAAATCGGTTTGCCCATTGATTGACGCTCGCCCGCATATTTGACCGCTTCGTCTAAGGCGCGTTGGGCAACACCGACTGCACCAGCACCAACGGCTGGACGACTGCGATCGAATACTTGCATGGAGTACATAAATCCCATCCCTTCTTCTCCGATTAGATGGCTGGCGGGGACTTTGACATTATTGAAGATAACTTCGGCCGTGTCGGAAGCGTGCTGCCCTAATTTGTCGAATGGCTGGCCGACGCTGACCCCTTCCCAATCCCGATCAATGACGAAGAAACTCATGGCGCGGTAACGGGCGCGAGTGCCGCGTGTTTCGGGGCTGGTGTATGCCAGCACGGTGTAAAAATTAGCGTTGGATGCGCCGGTGATGAAGGTTTTGCTGCCATTGACGATGAAATGATCGCCCTCATGAACGGCCGTTGTCATAATTCCAGATACATCCGACCCCGCTTCTGGCTCGGTGACGCAGTAGGCGCACATTTCGCCATTTACGATCCGTTCGCTGTACGCTTTCTTCAACGCATCATTGCCGCCAATGAGGATAGGCAACATTCCCAAGCCGTTGATGGTAATGGCAGTACTCATGCCGGAACAGCCCCATGCCAACTCTTCATTGACGAGACACTCTTCAAATAGTGTCAAATCAAGACCGTCGTACTCTTCGGGGATGTTCATCATCGTCAAGCCTAATTCCTGTGCCTTTTTGATAACAGGCCACGGGAATTCATGGGATTTATCATAATGTTCAGCAACGGGGGCGATCTCTTTGCGTGAAAAATCGCGGGCAAGATGTTGAATCTCTTTTTGTTCTGGGCTAAGGGTAAAGTCAATCATGGTTAAAAAGCTCCTTTTTTTGGGAAATTCAGCCAACATAATGTCAGCAATGGGAAAAATGAGTTTATGACGCAGTGCATCATATATTAGATTGTATGCAATATGAAGAAAAAAACAAGAATTTACGGCAAATCATAAAAAGGGGACGCAGATATGGAGTAACGCGCATAGGGCGATTGCAACCTCCAAATCGCACTGTTAAATTCCAAATTTACACCGTTTTTAGCAGCTCCGCAATTGACATAACATGTGGATTGCGGGGAATGTATGCGTTATGATTGTCGTGATCGTATGTCGTGATCGGTTTTTTCGATTTTCGATCACGAAAACGATCACGATCACGAATTAAGGCGAGCATGCAATCGCTCTAGTAACGCGCAGGTTTTTCGCGCTAAAATGGTTTGTTTGTTATATAATCTTTTTAATTGTCAATTTTTTATTCTATGGAGACCCTATGAGTCGAGAAGATTTTGAAATCCCAGAACTATTCCGTCAAGCGATGGAAGATCGCGGCTGGGGCGGGCGCGATAATGATGATAATAATGATGATGAGCCAAATAATAACGGCCGTCCTCCCC
>WFSA01000068.1 GCA_015486215.1 Anaerolineae bacterium
CCCATTTAACTTTGGAGTTTACCCTCACCCCAACCCTCTCCCAAAGGGAGAGGGAGCAAGTTCCCTCCCCCTTCGGGGGAGGTTTAGGGTGGGGGACGACAAAACTCAAATATCGGTAAAACGGGTAAGTTAATAAAGTCTTATTCCTTAGGGAAAACTCGTAAATAACTGTGGCCAAGGTGACAGGCACTTGGTAAGTGCCTGTCACCTGAAAGTCCAAAGTTAAAAACGAACCTTCCCTTAGGAACGAGGATTTATTTAACTACCAAAGTTGTCATTCCCGCCCCACCTTCGTGAGGGTAAACTCTTTTAGGCGGGAATCCATGATTTCCCAGACTGTGGATTCCTGCCTTCATGGAACTTCATGAAGATGGGAGAATGACAGATGGAAGTTCCTGGTTTTATTTAATCCTTATTCCTTATTCGGGTGTGCGTCGGGGAATGCGGTTCTGTTCTTGCGCTTGTTGGTATACATCCATCAATACTGCGTACTCGCGCCGCCGCTGTACCCCTTCGTTAATTTTCATCAGCTTTTTGCGGTGTTCACGTCGTTGAAAAATTTCACTTTGCACACGATTAGGATGGGAAATTTTTTCAAAAACAATGTCGGATTGTGCGCCGGCCGTCTCGACATGCACATCACCATAATTAAAAAGAGTCGCCCACAAGGTCGGCTTATTGGAGGTGATATTTTGTACATTGCCCAAATCGGCCTGCTTGCGTGCTTCACCCAATCCAAATGGTTTACGATCAATATCAATGACAAATTGGTTGGTCAGTTGGAATGTGTCGTTGCGCCAATCTTCCACTTTCCATATCAGCCAAAAGAGACTAGCAAGCATAATAATGATGGCGACGGGCAATGTGATAAGTAATGATATATTAAGCATACTAATCAGATATCCTAAAACCAGCACAAGAAGGATATTAAGCAGTAGCGGTAGGGTGATAACGCGCAAAAAGGCAAATATATTTTTGCGGTAATAGATGACATCATCTTCTACGAGATGGGTTCCATACCGCTTTTTAAAGCGGCGGCGAAGCGTCTCTAAGGCTCCCTCAGCCCCTTCATCAACAATTCCCTCTCTTTCTATGTCAACTTCTTGATAGGATGGAGCTATATCAAAATGGCTTTCCAGCGAGTCGCGCATCGCCGCTTGAATGAGGCCTTCGGTCAATTCTTGGGAATGTTTCTTTAATCGTTCTAATGTTTCGGTGACGCGCTTCGGTTGATCGATATTGTCAAAATAGACAGTTCCTGTCTGTGATGAGGTGGTGATGCGGGCCGTGCCGTAATTAAAGAAGTTGGCGAAGAAGGATGGTTTGAGGGTGCTGATGCTTTGAATTTGATCGATGGGGACTTTATCAACATGACTGCGAAGTTTTTTCAAATCAAATTCATAATGGGTAAGATGTTTATTGGTGATGAGGAAGTAATCGTTGCGCCAATCGAGAAAACGGAACAAGCTCAAAGCGATGGGGATGATAAAAATGAGTGCCGACACGCCTACATTCGCCCACTGATACTTTTCGCCAAATCCATTACCGACGAGCAGTATGCCCGCTAATGTAAATGCGGCAAAGAGAAGGACGGTTGGTGTTATCATCTGTACAAGTAAATAATAACGGCTGCGATGGGCGTAGAACTCAAGCAGTTCATCAGGCATGAGGCCGAGTGATAATGTTGTTTTATCGGCACTGATGCTGGTACGGGTTGCCATTTGCCACGCTTCTTCTGACAGGCCGGCGACAAGTTTTTCGTTCTCGTAAAAGGGCTTTAATCCATCAAATGATCCGGGATGATTTTTGAGGAAGATGAGGAATTCCGCTTGGGAAATGGTGAGCAAACGGCCGTCTTCTGTGCCGCGTATTGTGTGCAGATGGGGTAATTGTTCAAACAGCCATTTATCCTCAATATGGTCACCCGCTTCATATATTTTTGAATCGCGGATTTCCCCATTTTTACCGACTTGCTGCGCGTATAAACGGCCGCTTTTTACTAAATAAAAACTGGTAGCCACATCTCGTTGATAAGCGATGATGGAATCTTGTTGAAAGCTGAATTCGTGGCTGATTGCTGCCAAGTCCCGCACCTCGTCTTCTGTCAACCGGTCAAAGATGGGGAGTTTTGCTAAAAATTCATAATTGTTGCTATTTTCAATTTCGCTCACGGCCGTTCCTCATTTATACACTGCTATATTCCCCGTCATTTTAACATAACGTGGGCAAGAAAGACACTTATAATTTTGACACGGGGGCTGTCATTTCCATCTCCTCTCTCTTTATTGATTAACAGATTTGAATAAAACGGCCGTTTTACATAAAATAAACACAAAATGGTATCTTCTCAGTATTCTGGGGAGACTTGACAAATTTTCCTAATGGTACTCGTGTAAAATAAAGTGCTGATGAAATTTGTCAAGTCTTGTCCACGATTTATTGAGAAGATACACAAAATGCACTAAAGAAAGTCGTCAGCCGCACAATCACAGCCAAAAGTGCTATTATTGAACAATAGAGGAGTTATGAAAACAGGTATTTCCCACTACAGAGTATCATTTATTATGAGTATCATACTTGGCGTGATAGCAGTCACATAAGGCTTGCTGAATGTTATGGGCGCAAACGCACTCGCTATTATGCCGCCGCTAGTTAATGTGAACGGCACGATCAGTAGCGATACGACATGGACATTAGCTGACAGTCCTTATATTTTAACGGATACAGTGTGGGTAAACGAAGCAGTCACACTTACGATTGAACCAGGCGTTGTTGTGATGGGGCAAGCCAACGCTACTCTCCGAATAAGCGGGCATTTGCAAGCCATTGGAACAACCTCGCAGCCAATCACTTTTACCTCATCAGCAAACACAGGGGCTGGAGAGTGGGCAGGCTTAGAGTTCCACGGGGGAACAGGCGATTTGCAGCATACAGTCATGCGGTATGGTTCAGGTATTTGGATCCAGGGATCACCAACAGCCGACCCAGTGACGATAGCGGACAGCGTCATTGAGCACAATAACGATTATGCTATTATGATCGAAACGGACAATATCCATCGACTGGCATTGAGCAATGTGCGTGCCTCTAATAATGTGACTGACCGTGTTTATCTGCATGCGAATGATTGGGACCATGCCAAGTTAGCACAAAATACACGATTAACGGCCGTTCCCCTCATGGACGGCTACGAATTCTCCTCATACGGCCTGAACGTTCCCGAAAACATCACCCTGACAATGGATCCTGGCGTACTATTGATGGGAGCCGAAAATAGTGTGCTGAATGTAAACGGGCATTTAGAAGCGATAGGAACAGTGACCAATCCCATCACTTTTACCTCATCAGCAAACACAGGGGCTGGAGAGTGGAGCGGCGTAGCAGTCAGCGGTACAGCCAATTTGACCCACGCACAAATTCGTTATGGACAAGAAAATCTCCAATCATATAGTGGAACCGTTCACCTGTTCAAATCAACTATAAACCACGCGAGTTCAAACGGATTAAGCGTACATGATGGAAAAGTGATGGCCGCTTGTACAACTTTCAACGCCAATAGCAGCAACGCCGTCTACATAAACAGCGGCAACACGCCCGCAGTGACATTGTTTAGCTCCCAAATCAGCGGCAACGGGAATGGCGTAAATAATACTAATGGGCAAAGCGTAGATGCCCGCAATAATTGGTGGGGAGACGCATCGGGGCCGAGCGGTGATGGTTCTGGCAGCGGCGATACGGTTTTGGGTAATGTTCAGTACAAAGATTGGCTGACTGCACCCGCTTGTATCACATTTGATTGAAAACTATCGCAAACGGCCGTATTCGATATTGTTTTAGCAGGAGATGTGTTGATATATACGGCCGTTATAACCAATCGCGGCGTAGAAGCGGCGACAAATGTCTCGTTCGCCTTGCAACACTCGCCTAAAGCTGCATTTTTGAACAGCAGCTTGGGAAATTGCAGCGGCAGCGCAACCGTCAACTGCACTATGGGCATGATTCCTGCAGGAACGAGCATCCCTGTCACCTACACCCTGCAACTATCTCCTGATGCTACTGGCATTCTAACAAGCTCTGTTTCTATCACCACAACCAAAATGGAAACGATAACGAGCAACAATACAATGACAACAAGTACAACCATCGCGCCATTGCCAACTGTTCGATTTAGTCAGGTAAGTCAAACTGTCTACGAAAATGTTCCAACGGCAACAGTAACAGTAACATTAGATGTCACACCAACATTTACAGTTACAGTAAATTATGATGTAGTGGGGGCAACGGCCGTTTCCAACACAGACTATACCTTGTCCACACCGAGAACAATCACCTTTTCTCCCAGCATCACCACGCAAATAATCACCATCTCCATCATAGATAACAATATATGGACGGGATCGCGCACCCTTAATTTACAACTATCACAACAAACAAACGCCGCTCTAGCCCAAGCCAACACCCAACTAACCCTCCTAGATGATGATAAAGTGGCATATCAACTATTTTTACCATATATTACCCATTGATGAGCAAGAAGGAATCAGGATTCAACAAATCCTCATTCCCAAACGACAAATAATGGATCTTCTCAGTATTCTGGGGAGACTTGACAAATTTTCCTAATAATACTCGTGTAAAACAATGATGAAATTTGTCAAGTCTTGTTCGTA
>WFSA01000069.1 GCA_015486215.1 Anaerolineae bacterium
CAGTTACAGGCAGTTCGGAAACCATTGTGAAACTATGGGTATTGTATCGGGAATCGGAATTCCCGATACCCGCATGATAGGGGTTGCGGGATTTCCGATTCCCGCAACAGGCAGTTCGGAAATCGTTGTGAAACTTCCGCCGTGTAGTACTAGTGCGATTGCAACCTCCAAATCGCACTATTAAATTCCAGATTTATACTGTTTTTAGCAACCCCGCAATTGACATAACATGTGAATTGCGGAGAATTTATGCGTTACGATTGTCGTGATCGTATTTCGTGATCGTTTTCGTGATCGATTTTTTCGATTTTCGATCACGAAAACGATCACGATCACGAATTAAGGCGAGGTTGCAATTGCCCTAGTTACCCCGCCCCATTTCGCCATTCCGTCCCATTTCATGGTATACTGGCTTGAGTTTAATCTAAGGGATGGCTTGTAAATAACTATGGTCAAGGTGACAGGCACTTGCCAAGTGCCTGTCACCTGAAAGCAATTGCCTATCAAGGAGACAAAACATTTTGTCAGATCAAATAACCGTTCTCATTGTTGATGATCATCCACTGTTTCGGCAGGGATTGCGTGATGTATTAGATACGGATGACCATCTCTATGTCATAGGCGACGCGGCCGATGGCGAGATGGCCTTAGAAATCACCGAAGAGTTAGAGCCTGATGTGATTCTAATGGACATTGGATTGCCTACCATTAACGGTTTGCAAGCAACACGCAATATCAAATCGGCATTCCCCGACACGCAAATTATTACTATTACAGGATATGATGATTATGAACAATCCCTTCACGCATTGCGGGCGGGAGCATCTGGCTATTGTGCCAAAGATGTTACTCCTGATATTTTGATAAAGGCGATTCGTGCGGTGGTCAACGGCCGTTATGTTTTCGATAACAAAGAGATGACAAAGGAGTCTGTTGACCAATGGGCTGAACAAAAAATCGGCCGTTTTTCCAGACAATTACCAAAAAAAGGGAAATCAAAAGATGCCTTTGACCCTCTGTCCCCGCGTGAAATGGAAATTTTAGAGCATGTCACTAAAGGACAGAGCAATAAAGAAGTTGCCCGATCACTCGGCATTAGCCACCAAACTGTCAAGAATCATATGACCGCCATCCTGCGGAAAATGCAGGTAGATGATAGAACACAAGCGGCCGTTTATGC
This sequence comes from Anaerolineae bacterium, assembly GCA_015486215.1. GTDB lineage: Bacteria > Chloroflexota > Anaerolineae > Promineifilales > Promineifilaceae > S016-13. The sequence continues at coordinate 1,181 of WFSA01000069.1, forward strand.
CCTGCGACACGGCTGGGTACATAAATAAGGAGTCTGCATCATGGCTGAAGAAAACGCCTTTCAACAATTACACGAAGATATACAAGATGCTTACATCGAAACACAACGCGATCTTAAAGAGATTGATGTATTGATTAAACAAAGTGCCGCCGAAGTGGAACGATTGGCACAACGTAACGCACAGGCCACGTCGCAAACACGCCAGATGACGGCAAATTATGACACCCAGCCGCGTGATTATATCCGTGAGGTATACGAAGCACAGATTGATGTACAGCAACGCCTGTTCACCATGCGCGGGCAATTAGAAAAATTGCAAAGCAGCCAACGGTATTTAGAACGGCTCTTTGACTTTCAACGTCGTTATCTGGAAGTGAGTGGCAACAACGAGTCGCCATCTTCCGTTGATACAGCAAGCAATGAATCTCCTGCAAGAGGATCATCCAACGAACAATCCACCATCATCCGCATCATCCAAACGGAAGAAGCGGCCAAGAAAAATCTTGTACGCGAAATGCACGATGGCCCCGCCTCATCACTTAGCAACTTCATCTTGCAAGCAGAAATTTGTCAACGCCTGTTTGACGTAAACCCTGATACGGCACGCGATGAATTAAATACGCTTAAAGCGGCCGCTGCCAGTACTTTCAATAATATCAAAAATTTCATCTTTGACTTACGCCCCATGATGCTGGACGATCTCGGTGTCGTCCCCACAGTACGCCGTTATACAGAAGCGTTCCAAGAAAATAATGACACCTCTACTTCTTTTGCCATCACTGGTGTAGAGCGTCGTTTAGCAAGTCATATTGAGGTAACGGTGTTCAGAAGCATACAGGAATTGATGAATAATGCGTTGAATCATGGACATGCGACCCAGATACAGGTCTCATTGGATGTGGGTGGAGAGCGGGTAACGGCCGTTGTTGAAGACAACGGCCGTGGCTTTAATGTTGATGAAATATGGGATAAAGATGCCTCAGAAGGGATTGGCCTCTCCTCATTACGCGAGCGTGTCAGCCTCCTCGACGGTGAGATAACGATTCAAAGTACCTCTGGTCAAGGAACAAAAGCTGAATTTTTTATCCCTACAGGGTCCTAATTAATAAACGATTAATATAAAGGATAATAGAAAATCCATTGTAAAATCCCGTATATAGTGATTTTCGTGGCTAGATATGTCCCATATATTTTTAATTTCAAGGGGAGTATAGGAATTTAGTACTTATTTACTCTTCTCTATTGCAATCAGAGTAAGAATATTGTACACTATTTGCAGTTACTTATTTATAAATCTTTTTATTATTTACCTGGAGGTAGACATGTTATTTTTAAATCAAGAGAGTGGACAAGGCTTAGTAGAGTATGCGTTGGTGCTTGTGTTAGTCGCAATCGTTGTTATTGCCATCCTAACCTTGCTCGGCCCGCAAATTGGTCAGGTATTCAGTAATGTTATTAATGGATTAGGCGGTAACCAAAGCGGTGCATAACATTGTTGTATAGTTAATTAGTTAAATGGAGGCCCCATCATTAGATGGGGCTTTTGTTTTATATATACCTTTTCTCAAACACCCCCCTCAACACGGTCATAATTGAATACGAGAATCTTCTTTTCGCTATTTGTGAATATAGTTTAGTTTGATATAGTTCTCATATCAAACTAAACTATATTGTATCTTCTCAGTATTCTGGGGAGACTTGACAAATTTTCCTAATGATACTCGTGTAAAATAAAGTGCTAATGAAATTTGTCAAGTCTTGTCCACGATTTATTGAGAAGATACACTATATTCTATTTACACTGCAAAAACAGGGCAGTTACATATGCGATTTTGGACATGCTTCAAATTGCATGAATTTTGCTTTACACTTTCCGCGCATTGAAATGCGCGTCTGATACAAAAAACTCACTAAAAGCGGGTTAAACCCGTCGTATGTCGCCATCGCATGTCGACTGTTTAAGAACGAGGATTTATTTAACTCCCAAAGTTGTCATTCCCGCCCCCACCTTCGTGAGGGTAAACTCTTTTAGGCGGGAATCCATGATTTTCCAGACTGTGGATTCCTGCCTTCGCAGAAATGACAGATGGAAGTTTCTGATTTTATTTAATCCTTATTCCTTAGTGCGTTTTCAACGCTCTTTCTATGTCAGATGTGGATTTCAATCCACATCAAAATGTAAAGATCATTTCAGCAAAAATAAAGCATGTCCGATTTTGCAAAAATTAATATGCAATTACGTTAAAATTGATTATGAATTTCATTGATCCGTTTTGTTTTTTATCTAGTACACGCTGGCGGAAGTCCTTGTATGTTATTTGTTGCGGGAATCGGAATTCCCGCAACGCTCCACCAGATAGGTATCGGGAATTCCGATTCCCGATACAGGCAGCGTATATCATCTAAGAACTTCCGCCAAGCTATACTAGTACTGCTTAGCCTAAGTTCTTTGGGGCTTTCTGTAGTGCAATTTTGTAAAATTGACCTGCGATAATTGCCGGAGAACTTCTGCCAGTGTGTACTAGGCTTATTTATGAAACCTTTGGTTAATTTTAGTTTTCTTCTTTCAAAATGAAATAATCTTGTCAAGTTAAAAACGATTATTCTCTTGGGGTGTTGGGTATATGATGCGTCATCGTTTTGTTTTATTGTTTATAGCATTGCTCTTACTCTCCTCATTGGCTTGCAATGCAGTAGCGGCAGGTGATGGAGATGATGGCGGCTTAATGTTGCCGACTGTGCCGCCAACGGCCGTTTCCACCACCGCCCCCATCAATATCGCCCCAACCGCAACACGCATCAGCGAAACGGCCGTTACTCCCACACGCCTACGCCCCACCCCCTTTATAGACGATGGTAGCCCGCGCATGACCGTATACAGCGATTTGAACATTCGCAGCGGCCCCAGCATTGAGTACCCGCGCAAGACTTTTTTATTAGCAGGCGAGAGCGCGATTATTATTGGCAAAAATAGTGCCGCCGAATGGTGGGAAATTGAATGTCCGCCCCGTGCAGTAAAAAAAGGAATCCGCACAAACTGCTGGATTTCTGGAAAACCCCGATACAGTAACGCCATTCATACCGAAGACGTTCCCGAAGTCCCCGTACCATAAGCAGACCGTCTTATTTTATTAACCAATCCATATCTTATAGTAAAGCATACAGTGAATCATTATCACTATGATTCGTTGTTGCATCTGCCCATATATCATTTGCACTGGAGAGTTTATAACGATGGTCAAAACAATCAGAAGCGATCAAGAAGCAGCAAGTTGGAAACGATACATTCCGATGTTTATCAATTTATTCAAAGTGCGCGTCGCCTCGCTGCTTCTGATGGCCGCGACAGGCGGCGCGTTCTTGGCGGCTGAAGGATGGCCGGGCTGGGGGACACTCATTTTGCTCTGGGTGACGGGCGGATTGGCAACATTTGGCGCGTCGGCGTGGAACGAGTATTTGGAACGAGACCGCGATGTGCAAATGGTACGGACTAGAGGAAGACGGCCGTTAGTCAACGGTGCGATCACCGACCCGTATTGGGTTCCTATCGCTGCAACCCTAATGATTCTTATTCCCTCATTAGCCGTCTATCCATCCAATCCAGAACTAACATTTTTTCTATTATTAGGCGCATTTATTTACGTCATCATCTACACCATTTTGCTAAAACCACGTACCTTACTGAATATCGTCATCGGCGGAGCGGCTGGCAGTGCATCTATATTGAGCGGCAGTGCAGCGGCTGGGCATTGGGATAACACGGGCGCACTATTGCTGGCTCTGCTCCTATTTCTTTGGACACCATTCCACTTTTGGAGCTTGGCACTGCTTTACCGCGAGGATTATGTAAAGGTTGATGTACCGATGCTGCCAGGACGCACGACTCCCCGCAGCGCTGCATGGTGGGTGATGTTACACACCGTCCCCACCGCCTTCACAGGGTTAGCAATGGTGATGATGCCCAATTTAGGATGGATTTATTTTGTACCAACGGCCGTTACCACCATCTACCTCGTCACCAAGAATATCGAACTCATTCAAGACCCATCCCCGCCACAAGCCAAGAAAATGTTTATGGCCTCTAACTACTATTTAACCATCTTGCTGCTAATGATTTTTATTGATTTGGGTGTGTTTCAAATGAGTTGAACCAAAGTGATTGTCACGGGGCAAACGGACTTAATTTACCCGAAACTATGCGCCCCGTGACTATCACTTCTACTGAAATGAAACACACCCTATTGATTTATTGTAACCATCAACTGCCTGTCACCAATTGAAATGCGCTTACGGAGAAATTGTCAGGAACAGACGGCCGTATACATTGAAATTGGACACAGACTTCGCTTACACAATTCCTAGCCGCCCAGAACAGATCGCTCCTCCAAGAGTGAACTGCTCTCCGCTATACCTTAAAACAAACCAATATCCCCCCTAATTGTCATTCCGTAAGTTATTAAATTCTCGTTCCTTAGGGAAAACTCGTAAATAACTGTGGCCAAGGTGACAGGCACTTGGCAAGTGCCTGTCACCTGAAAGTCCAAAGTTAAAAACGAACCTTCCCTTAGGGTGATTGCAACCTCATCTTTTACAGAAAATCGAGTATCTTCTCAGTATTCTGGGGAGACTTGACAAATTTTCCTAATGGTACTCGTGTAAAATAAAGTGCTGATGAAATTTGTCAAGCCTTGTCCGCGATTTATTGAGAAGATACAAAATTGAGTTGATCTTGTTGTATCTTCTCAGTATTCTGGGGAGACTTGACAAATTTTTCTAATGATACTCGTGTAAAATAAAGTGCTGATGAAATTTGTCAAGTCTTGTCCATTAGGGCGATTGCAACCTCGCCTTAATTTGTGATCGTGATCGTTTTCGTGATCGAAAATCAAAAAAAACGATCACGAAATACGATCACGACAATCATAACGCATAAATCCCCCGCAATTCATATGTTATGTCAATTACGGAGCTACTAAAAACAGTGTAAATTTGGAATTTAACAGTGCGATTTGGAGGTTGCAATCGTCCTACCCCCCCTCTAGCATCTCTCCCACTTTCCGCTAAAATCGGCAGATGAGTAAAAATCAACCAGAACCAATGCCAATAAAGAAACGCACCTCCTTTGAAGTATTTGCACACCCGCTGCTATTGCTCATCCTGCTTCTCGCCGCCCTCTTGCGCTTTAGCGGCCTCAATTGGGATGATGGCACGCATCTGCACCCTGACGAACGCTTCCTGACGACGACCACGATTAAATTACATTCCAGCCAATGGGTGCGCCAAAACTGCCTGCCCAATGACGAAAACGCAGACAGCTTCTATCCGCCCAATTGGTGTCCTGAAATGGTCAGCGAATCGTCCCCCCTGAGCGGCGTACTTGACTATCTGCATACCTCCACCTCGACGCTGAACCCGTACAATGCAGGGGAAGGATTTTACGTTTATGGCAATTTCCCCATGACCGTCACCCGTCTTGTCGCCGAGTGGAGCAGTGACGCTTGCGAAAATGAGTTGATCGCCCCCTGCCCCTTCAACCCGACGGGGTATGATGGATTGCATCTTTTAGGCCGTTTTCTCTCTGGTTTTGTAGACCTCATCGCCGTCGCCTTTATTTTTTTCATTGGGCGGCGATTGTATGGCTGGCAGGCGGGATTGATAGCGGCAGGGCTGTTGGCAACGGCCGTTATGCCCATTCAACAATCCCACTTTTACACGATGGACACATGGGCATCCACCTTCACCACCATCACCATTTACGCCGCTGTCCGCGTCGCTGGCTTAGGGGACAAAACGGCCGAATGGCGGTGGCGGTATTGGGTCATTTTCGGCGTAATGCTCGGCTTGACGATGGCATCACGCATCAATTTAGCCCCATTAGCGTTGATCATCAACGTCTCCGCCCTCATTTGGCTGCATCGGCGCGGGCATAGCTGGCAAAATATCTTCGACAACGGCCGTTTACCCGATCTCACCCGCGTCATTCTCGGCATCATGGTCTCCGCCCTCCTTTCCATCATTGTCTTCCGCTTCGCCAACCCGTATGCGTTCGCCGACCCTGCCATCGCCCGCAACGCCTACATCGCCGAACACGGCGTTGAGCCGCCCGCTTTGCTCTATTTTTTACAATCAACCATCGGCTTTAACCCGCAATGGCTCAGTAATATGGAAGAGATTCAATCCTTGCAATCTCCCGATGCCTCCTTTCCCCCCGCGACCCAATGGGTTTCCCGCGCCCCGATCCTTTTTCCATTTAGCAATATGGTTTTATACGGCATGGGGATCGGCGCGGGCATGATGGCATGGATTGGCTTTTTGTGGGCCGGATGGCGGCTCATTCGCCGCAAGCCCGATTGGGCAAACCACGCTATTCCCGTCGTCTGGAGCGCTCTCTATTTTGTCTTTATGGCGACACGATGGGTTAAATCCACCCGCTACTTCCTGCCCATCTACCCCGCATTGTTACTATTGGGGGGATGGGTACTCGTCACCGTTTGCCGTCGGGCATCCCGTACACAAGTAAAATGGAAACAGATCGGGGCGGCAGCATTAACGGCCGTCATCCTCCTCTCCTCCTTCCTTTGGGCAAACGGCTTCACCCAAATTTACCGCCAGCCGATGACCCGCAATGCCGCGTCTGAATGGATGTATGAGAATGTGCCAACGGCCGTTACCATTCTCTACAAAGTTGACGGCACACCGCAAGAGTTGCAGCTGCCCGTCAAACGCATTGATTGGATGCAGGACAGTATGCCGTTCACGATCCCCTTCACCCTGCCAAAAGAAGGCACAGTGACCGCCGTTCGCCTCAATCACACGACCGATCCCCACTATCTCATCGGCCAGCCCCTTTCCAGCGCACAGCTAAAGGTTAATCTCGGCCCTATTGGCGGTGATGGAGTCACACTCGATCTCGATTTAGACAACCAGCCGCGCCCATTCATCGCCGACATCGCCGATCAGCCTCTCATGGAAGGGGAGCAGGCGCAGCTTGTCATCGAACACAGTTCAGGCGCGGCCGTCAACGCCCGAACCAGTCTGCTCGCCAACGAACATTGGGACGATTTATTGCCGACAAGCATCAGCGGTCACTCCGCCTACGGCCTCTATTACACCGAAGTTGACGGCGGACAACGCCCGGTCACCCATCCCGACAACCCGCAAAAGCGGGCAGAACTCATCCAATGGCTCGACGACGCAGATTACATCATTCTCAGCAGCCAACGCGCCCTTTGGAGCCTGCCGCGCATCCCCGCCACCTACCCGATGATGATTCGCTATTACGAAGCGTTATTCAACGGCGACATCGGCTTTGAACTGGCGCATGAGTCGCACGGCAATATCCATATTGGGCCGCTTTATATCAGCGACACGGCCGGCAAAGTCGGCTGGGGCGCATTGCCCAAAATCGGCTGGCCGCCCCCTGGCGATTTGGCCGCCGAAGAGGCGTTTAGTGTTTACGACCATCCGCCTGTCTGGATTTTTAAGAAAATGGCCACGTACTCTCCCGAAAAAACAGCCGCCGTTTTCAACGCTGTTGACCTCAATAATGTTATCTTTATGACCCCGCGCCAAGCGACGGAAGCCGCCAGCGGTGATTTGCCGCCGACTTTACTCCTCTCCGATGACGATGCGGCGGTACAGCGGGCGGGCGGCACATTTAACGAACTTTTTCACCCTGACGGGTTGCTGGCACAGCATCCATGGCTGGCGGCGGCAGTTTGGTGGACGGCCGTCACCGCTCTTGGCTGGCTCGCTTTCCCCATCACCTTCACCGCTTTCAACGGCTTGCCCGACAAAGGGTTTGCCCTTTCGCGGGTGCTGTCTCTGCTGCTCGTCTCCTACTTTGGCTGGCTGATGGCGAGTTTGAAACTGCTGCCCCACAGCAGGGGGACGCTCGCGCTGGGCGTGCTGCTCATCGCTATTCTCAGTTCCATCCTCTTCGCCCGTCGGCGGCGGGAGATGGAGGCGTTTCTGCGGCAAAACGGCCGTTACCTCCTCCTCGTCGAGATGCTCGGCATCGGCCTCTTTTTGCTCTACATTCTCATCCGTCTGGGCAATCCCGATGTGTGGGACATCATTTGGGGCGGCGAAAAGCCGATGGATTTAGCCTATTTTACGGCCGTTATGAAATCCACCAGCTTCCCGCCCTACGACCCGTGGTATGCGGGCGGCACGCTCAACTATTATTATTACGGCTTCGTCTACGTCGGCGCGATGGCAAAATTGCTCGCCATTCCGCCTGCGATTGCGTACAACACGGGGTTGGCGATGCTATTCAGCTTTGTCGGCCTGTCTGTGTTTGGGTTGGCGTTTAATCTCACCATTTGGCAAAAAAATCGGGGAGCGATGGTGCTGCCCTCGCCGAAATCTGCCGATCGCACGCGCTTCAAAACGGCCGTTGCCGCTGGTCTAATCGCTATGTCATTGGCGATATTGCTGGGCAACCTGGGCGAACCGGCCGTTGTCGTCAACGCATGGTACAAGACGGGCGACCCCGCGCTGGAAACAAAATTGCCCGTCGCTGGCACATTCGCCCGTATCGTGGATGGCGGGATCAAAATTGCGGGCGGTCAACCCGCCCCCGTCTACCCCGGCGATTATTTCTGGAGCGCGACCCGCCTCATCAACGCCAATGCCGGCGAGGTGCAACCGATCAGTGAATTCCCCTTCTTCACATTTATCTACGGTGATTTGCACGCGCATATGATCAGTATGCCGTTGCAATTGCTGGCACTCGGCTGGGCGATTGGGCTTGTGTTGGGAGTTGGGGGGATTGGCGATCGGAGATTGGGGATCAGGCTTGGACTTTCGCTTTTAATCGGCGGGGTGGCGATTGGGGCACTGCGGGCGACGAATACATGGGATTTTCCGACTTATTTGGGCATTGGGGCGTTGGCTCTGTTTTATTGGGCATGGCGAAGGGGAAACGGCCGTTTTACACAAAAAATGGCAATCGAAGCGGGGATGGGAACGGCCGTTCTTTGGGCAACCGCCTTCCTCACCTTCCTTCCCTACGCCCAAAATTATGGCACGGCATACGCTTCCCTCTCCCGTTGGCAAGGATCGTATACCCACGTCAGCAAATATCTCATCATGTGGGGCATGTTCCTTTTCCTCCTTCTCCCCCATCTCACCCGCGAATTCCGCGCGTGGAGCGACTCGCTCACCCCCGCCCGCCTGCGAAAGAAAGAGCCGTTTGGCTGGCTGCTGCTCATCGCTCTCTTTGTCTATATTTTTTTGCTCATCACATTATGGTTCAAATTGCATTATTGGATCGCGCCCATCGTGTTGACATTGATTTTGAGCGCGGGATTGCTCTCTTTGCGCCGCCATTTGTCGCCGCCGCGCCGTATTTTGCTAGTGTTGACCGCCGCTGCCCTCTTCCTCACCCTCTTTGTCGAAGTTTTTGTGCTGGAAGGGGACATCGGGCGGATGAATACGGTCTTTAAGTTTTATATGCAGGCGTGGCTGATGCTGAGTGTTGTTGGCGGGGTGACGGCCGTTTCCACCTACACCGCCATCAGATCACATAGATTGGCCAGAACGATTTGGTCAACCCTCTTTGCCGTCCTGATCCTTACCGCTTTCCTCTATCCCGTGCTGGCAACAAAGGCAAAATGGCAGATTCGCATGAGCAAAGAGTCCCCGCATACGCTCGACGGCATGGCATTTATGCCGTATGTTGAGTATGCGGACAGCATCAGCAATCAAACGATCACTTTAGACTCTGATTATGAGGCGATTCGTTGGATGCAGCGTAATATCGCCGGCTCGCCCGTCATCGCTGAGGCGCATAGCGGCAATCCGTACCGCTCCATCGGCAATCGGGTGGCGATGTATACGGGGCTGCCTGCCATTGTCGGTTGGGATTGGCATCAACGGCAGCAGCGTGCCGTCTTGCCCGATAACGGCATCGCCGCCCGCATCGCCGCCGTGACCGCGCTGTATAACACGCTGGACATCGCTCTTGCCCGTACTATTCTCGATAAATATGATGTCGGCTATATCTATGTTGGTCAATTGGAATGGGCGTATTATGATCCCAATGGGTTGAATAAATTCGATCAAATGGCGGCGGTGGGAGTATTGGAAGAGGTGTATCGCAATGCGGGGACGAGTATTTACAAAGTTGTGCGAGAGTGAGTATGATCCGCAGATTTTGCAGATTATTATTTGGGGACGGTTTACACGCCCGTTAGCATATGGCATTATTTCAAGAGTTAGACCTTACCACCTTTTCTGGTGGACAGATAACAGGTATCGAGCCCGGCAGTTTGGCCGATGAGATCGGCTTGCAGATTGGGGACGCGCTATTAGCGATCAACAATAACAAATGTATTGACATCATTGACGTGCAGTATTATGGCGCGGATGAATGGCTTGATCTACTCATCCGCCGTGATGATAAACTGCTTTTGTATGAAGCGGAACGGGCGTATAACCAAACATTGGGGATGCAGTTCGCCCATCCCACTTTTGATATTGATGTGCGCCGCTGTAAAAATTTATGCGGCTTTTGCTTTGTGTTGCAGATGGCTCCCCGCTATCGGCGGACGCTGTATATCAAGGATGATGATTACCGGTACTCCTTCCTTTTTGGCTATTTTGTCACTCTTACCAACTTAAAACCGTCCGATTGGGAGCGGGTGCGGCTGATGGGATTGTCGCCGCTCTACATTTCGGTGCATGTGACGGATTTGCAAAAGCGGCGCGATTTTTTGCGTAATCAGCGTGCGCCCGATGTGATGGATCAGCTGCACGATTTGGCCGAATGGGGGATGGAGGCGCATACGCAATTGGTCATCGTGCCTGAGTTTAATGATGGCGCATGGCTACGGCAATCGGTCGAGGAGCTGGCGGCGTTATGGCCGACGGTACGCTCTATCAGCGTCGTTCCCGTTGGGCTGACAAGCCATCATAAATATCATATGCGCGGCAATACGAAGGAGGAGTCAACGGCCGTTCTCCAGTATATCAACCAGATGCAGCCCCGCTTTCAAGAGCAGTTCGGCATTCGTTTTGTCTATGCCACCGATGAGTGGTATCTGTCGGCCGATGCGCCAATCCCGCCGACGGAGGCGTATGACGGGCAGCAGTTGGAGGAAAATGGGCTGGGGCAGGTGCGCCGCTTTTTCGCCGATTGGGAAGGGGTGCAAAAAGAGATGACGGAGTATGAGGGGGCGTTGGCGTATGAGACGGTGACGCTGGTGACGGCGACATTGTTTGCTAAAATTTTGGGGGAAACGGCCGTTACTTTTACGGAATTATCTGCTGTGCAGACGGCAGTCGTCCCCATCACAAACCGCGCATTGGGTGATACAATAACCGTATCGGGGCTGTTGATGGGCAAGGATGTGATGGCACAATTGCAGGAGACAGCATTAAACGATCTCGTCATCCTGCCCCACGTGATGTTTGACCATCCAGACCGCATCACCCTTGACGACATCACCCCGCAGCAGGTCGCCGACACGCTGCACTGTCCCATCGCCCTTGCCGACACGATGGGAGATGTCTGGGATGCGCTGATCGGCGCAAATACACTCATTTATCAACCCAATATGGGTCCGTAATCGCATGATTTTTATACTTTTTGGGCGACCCAGCGGGCCGCCCAAACGTGTATCCCCTGTAGGGGCGATTCGCTGAATCGCCCACTGTAACGTAAATTGTATCTTCTCCGTATTCTGGGGAGACTTGACAAATTTTCCTAATGATACTCGTGTAAAATAAAGTGCTGATGAAATTTGTCAATTCTTGTCCACGATTTATTGAGAAGATACCGTAAATTGTAAAAAAGGAGATTCTCTATGAAAATAAAATTAGGTATTCCCGTATTCTTGCTTTTATTATTATTATTAGTCGGCTGTGGCGCAAAAGCGTCAAAAGAGCCTGTGGCTGGTGAACTGCTTTTGTCAGAAACATTTGACAGCGAAGAGTCGTGGGAACGATTTTCCAATGAAAATTATGATTTGAAAGCTAGTGATGGCGTATATCACATCGAAGTAGACGATACTGGGTATATTTGGGGACAGAACACGCTCAAAACTGAAGATGTGATCATCGAAGTGGAGACAAATCAACTGTCCGCTTTTGAGAATAATGGGTATGGCATTATCTGTCGTGCTGATGCAGAGAATAATGGGGATGGGTATTATTTCCTCATCAGCGGTGATGGCTATATCTCTATCCGCATGGGTCTTGGTGATGATGTACCTGAACTTGTGGAGTGGGAAGAAAACAGCAAAATCAATAATGGACAGGTGATCAATAAAATCAAAGCGGTTTGTGTCGGGGACTATTTGGCACTTTATGTCAATGACACCTTCGTAGCCGAAACGACGGACAGCACATACCGCAGCGGCTTTACGGCATTGACCGGTATGGCTGGTGATGGGGGGGATGCTCATATTACGTTTGATAATTTGAGCATCTGGAAAGCGACGGTGGAGTAGAGATAGAGGGTAGAGATAGAGAGAGATAGAGGGTAGAGATAGAGAGAGATAGAGGGTAGAGATAGAGATAGAGAGAGATAGAGAGGGGTTTATGGACGAGTATAGCGTTAAGTTTAGGCCGTTTGCGGAACGGATGGAAGCGGAAGGGTTACCTGCGGTTTTTGTGGATACCTTTGCCCATTATTATGAACAACTGACGGCTGGCGAGACGGGGCTGATCGCTGAATCGGCGATTGAACCGGTGAAAACATTGCTTGATGCGGACGCATTGGGGGATGAGATGACGGCCGTTGGCGAGAGTGTGCTGGCGAAAACGGCCGTTATCAAATTAAACGGCGGCTTAGGCACGAGTATGGGATTGCAGAAAGCGAAATCCCTCCTGCCCGTGCGTGATCGCTTTAGCTTTTTGGACATCATCGCTCAGAACGCCATCGCTGCCAAAACGCCATTGCTATTGATGAACAGTTTCGTTACCGATGATGATTCGTTGGCCGCGCTGGAGAAATATGACGCGCTTGCCGGCGATTTGCCGCGCAGTTTTGTGCAGCATAAAGAGCCAAAAGTCACCCGTGCCGATTTTTCGCCCGCCGAATGGCCGCCCAATCCACAATTGGAATGGTGTCCACCCGGACATGGGGATATTTATACCGCATTGATCAGCAGCGGCATGTTGCACGCGCTCTTAGAAGCGGGGTATGAGTACGCCTTCGTCTCCAACGCTGATAATTTGGGGGCGGTGATTGATGTGAAAATTTTGGGATACTTTGCCGACGGCCGTTTTCCCTTTATGATGGAAGTAGCTGACCGCACCGAAATGGACAAAAAAGGGGGACATCTGGCGATGCGCCCCGATGGGCAATTGCTCTTGCGCGAATCCGCCCAATGCCCCGATGAAGATACCGCCTCTTTCCAAGACATCAATCGTCATCGGTACTTTAATAGCAATAATTTGTGGCTACATCTGCCTACTTTGCAAAAGGTGATGGATGAGCGCGACAATAAATTAGGGCTGCCGATGTTACGCAACGCTAAGACGGTCGATCCACGTGACGGTGATTCGACCCCAGTTTACCAAATCGAAACGGCGATGGGATCGGCTATCGCTGTTTTTGATGGCGCGGCCGCTTTGCGTATTCCCCGCACCCGTTTCGCCCCTGTCAAAAAGACGGACGATCTGCTGGCTGTCCGTTCTGACGCATATGAATTGACGGACGATTTTCGTATTGTACGCAAAACGGATGCGTTGACAGTTGAGTTGGACAGTTCGGTGTACAAGTTGGTAGATAATTTAGACGCGCGTTTTCCGCACGGCTCCCCCTCTCTTATCTATTGCACCCGCTTGAAAATTATCGGCGATTTTGCCTTTGGTAAAGATATTATCTGTCGCGGTGATGTGTTTTTGAATAATCAGAGCGGCGAACAGGTGCAGATTCCTGATGGCACCATTTTGGAAGGCGAACATGTTTACCAGTAGGGGCGACTCGCTGAGTCGCTCGTAGGGTATAACAATGGGGATGATGACTTTACGGCCGTTATCCCCGTTTTTGTTTTTGAGTATGGAGGTGGAAAATGGGACGGATATGGATAGTGGTGGTTGTGACGGCCGTTTTGCCAACCTTATTTCTAGGAAGCAAAGAGCTTCCCGCCAAACAGATAGAACAGAATGAGGGGATCGTCGTCGTCCGCGCGTACTTTACCGACAAAGAGATGGTTAACGCTTTGGCTGCGTGGACAGAGCCGTGGGAAGTGCAATATGATAAAAAGTATCTTGTCGTGGAAGCATCCCCTGCGGAAATCGAACGGATGGAAACGATAGGCTTCCGTGTTGAGATAGACGAGCCGCTGACCGCCAAATACAACGCGCCCAAACGAGAACCGACTGCCCCAACGAGCGGTATTCCCAATTACGCTTGCTACCGTACCGTTGAGGAAACCTTCGCCGCCGCCCAAAAAATCGCCGATGAGCATCCCGCGCTGGCAGCATGGATAGACGCAGGGGATTCATGGGAAAAGGTGACGGCCGGCGGCGACGGGTACGATATGATGGTGTTACGATTGACCAATAGCGCGATCTCTCTTCCTAAGCCAAAACTATTTATTATGAGTTCCGTCCACGCCCGCGAATATACGCCCGCCGAGTTGAATACCCGTTTTGCTGAGTATATGATCGCCAATTATGGGATTGATGCGGATGTGACGTGGCTGCTGGATTATACGGAGCTGCATTTGATGCTGCAGGCGAACCCAGACGGCCGTAAACATGCAGAAAATGGCGAGTGGTGGCGCAAAAACACGAACGAGAATTATTGCGGTGTAGCATCCTCTTTACGCGGCGCAGACCTCAATCGCAATTTCCCTTTCCATTGGGGAGGGGCGGGAGCCGGCACGGATGCGTGCAACACGACCTATCGTGGTGCATCGGCCATTTCTGAGCCAGAAACGCAAGCTGTGGTCACATATGTGCGTGATAATTTTGCCGATACGCGCCCTGATATAATTACTGCGACTGCTCCCATCAGCACGACGGGTATTTTTTTGGACATTCATAGCTATAGCCGCCTCGTTTTGTGGCCGTGGGGAGACAGCAATACGTTGCCGCCCAATCACACGGCATTGCAAACATTGGGGCGCAAATTTGCCTATTTTAACGGCTACACGCCAGAGCAGGCGGTTGGCTTATATCCTACGAGCGGCACGACGGATGATTTTGCGTATGGCGAGTTGGGATTACCCGCCTATACGTTTGAATTAGGGAATAGCTTCTTTGAAGAGTGCGCTGTTTTTGAAAACGAAATTTTGCCTGATAATTTGAACGCGCTGCTTTATGCGGCGAAGGCGGTGCAACGGCCGTATACAATCCCCGCCGGTCCCGACGCGCTCACGGTGGAGTTGAGCGCGGATCATGTGGTGACGGGGACGGCCGTCACCCTCACCACAACGCTTGACGATACCCATTACAGCAGCCGGAACGGGACGGAACCGACGCAAATTATCCGCGCAGGGGAGTACAGTATTGACGCGCCGATCTGGATGACGGGGACGATCACGGGGTCGCTGACGGCCGTTGACGGGGCGTTCGACAGCACAGTTGAAGCCGTTTCCAGCGTGATCGATACGACTGCTTTATCGCTGGGGCGGCATATTATTTATACACGCGGTCAAGATGCGGATGGAAATTGGGGCGCGGTTAGTGCAACATTTCTATATAGTATTGATACAACTGAGTCGTATCTTTATTTTCCAATCGTATTGCGTCCATAATGAGAGTGGGGCGCAGTATGGTACAATCAGCTTTTATGGTTTATGGGGTATCTTCTCAGTATTTCGGGGTGAGTACACCCAATTTAAGAAAGGAACGAATTACGTCAGTCGAGTAAATTCGCTCCTTTTCTAATTAGCTGTACTCATGCCCCCAACTTTTTGAGAAGTTACTTTAGTAACATCTCAATAAATTGGGGCAAAGACTTGACAGGTTTCATAAGAGTCTCGCGTTTTACACGAGACTCTTATAG
>WFSA01000070.1 GCA_015486215.1 Anaerolineae bacterium
GTCTGGTTGATTCGATGTGTTACACCACTTGAATGGATAAAGTCGAGTTAGGGAAGGTTCGTTTTTAACTTTGGACTTTCAGGTGACAGGCACTTGGCAAGTGCCTGTCACCTTGGCCACAGTTATTTACGAGTTTTCCCTTAGGAATGAGGATTAAATAAAACCAAAAACTTCCATCTGTCATTCCCCCATCTTTATGAGGACAGGCTCTGCGAAGGCAGGAATCCACAGTCTGGGAAATCATGGATTCCCGCCTAAAAGAGTTTACCCTCACGAAGTGCCTGTCCTCACGAAGGTGGGGATGTGTCTTCTCAGTATTCTGGGGAGACTTGACAAATTTTCCTAATGATACTCGTGTAAAATAAAGTGCTGATGAAATTTGTCAAATCTTGTCCATTGATAGTTAAATAAATCCTTGTTCCTTAGAGTAAGGGATCTGCCGATCTGAAAATCTGCGCCCTACTGAACTGTAAAGATACGTATCTCTATTTTGAACTATGCCATAATTTGTAACTGTACACTATGTTTGTATAAATATAGGAAGAGAAGTAACTTCTCAATATTTCGGAGGTGACTACAACGGATGAAAGAAATAAACGGATAGCGCAATCGAGAAAACATCCGTTCATTTTCATAATCTGCTGTAGTCATACTAAAAACAAAATAATTTCCCCGCTTTTTTGAGAAGATACGAAGAGAATTATCTGCAACATGCGGGCAATTCCATGATAGTAGAGGCAATAATGGATAAAGAATTAATCGCAGCCACATTTGAAGAGAGTCAAATCAGGCGTGTTTGGGATGAAGAGAGCAAGCAATGGTATTTTGCCATCGTGGACATCATCAAAACCCTGACAGAAACGCCAGACCCCAGTAAATATTGGTATAAAATGCGTAAACGGGAGAAAGAATTAGAACTTTCGCCAAATTGGCGAAAGTTCTCTTTGCGAAGTCTCAATAATAATCGCCGCTATAAAACGGACTGCGCCAATGTCGAAGGGATATTCCGCATTATTCAATCCATCCCGTCACCCAAAGCGGAGCCGTTTAAGCAATGGCTGGCAAAGGTGGGATATGAAAGATTACAAGAGATTGATAATCCTGCCCTCGCCGCCGAACGCGCTCGCGCTCTTTACCGTGCCAAGGGGTACAGTGACGATTGGATCGATTCCCGTTTGCAAAGCATTGACATTCGCAACGATTTGACCAGCGAATGGGCGCAGCGAGATGTAAAAGAAGGGTTGCAATATGCCATCCTGACGGCCGAAATTTCACAATCTACATTTGGCATAAAGCCGGGCGAGCATAAAAAGTTGAAAGGGTTGAAACGGCAAAGTCTGCGTGATCATATGAGCAAAGCGGAACTGGTTTTCACTATGTTGGGCGAACTGTCCACGACAGAAATCGCCCGCGAAGATGACGCGCAAGGGTTCAGACAGAACAAAACGGCCGCTCACAAAGGAGGCCAAATCGCAGGTGATGCCCGTCGCGCCTTAGAAAGCCAAACGGGCAGACCCGTCCTGTCAGACAGTAATTATTTAGATCAATCAGAGGAAGCATTGCGCGTGGCAAGCGGTCAATCAGACGACCCTCCATTCTAACGCTCCCTATCCCCATACTTTCGCCTATGTTACATACAATTCAGCAAGCCATCAGCCAGCATGACCGATACCAGATTGAAGTTAAGCTTGATTATGAGTTACTTGATGACAATAAGACGAATTATCGTGTCTATACATACTTCTTTTTGCCGCGCAGTTTGGGTATTTCCGAAAAAAGTTACTCAAAAGCCGATTTTTATCGGGATGTGCAAAATTATATACGTCTAAAAACGCCCGATTTGGGGTTACGGGCGTTTACTGAGCGGGAAGATTCACCGTTAACGGCCGTTAATCAGCTTATTTCCACCGATGGCTGGCAGCAAAATGCGGCTCTCAAAACGCAGCTTGTCGATAATCTGAAATTGCTCAGCGCAATGCTGAAAACGTCCATGCGCGAGCATTTCCTGCTCATAGACAAACGGATCGCCGACGCGCCCGACAGCGCAAAAATCCATCATATCATTCACAATTTGATCGAATCTTTTTTGGAAGGCACAGACGCATTGACGATAAATTATCGCTGTCTATACGCCGAATTCAATCAGCCGACGACGGATGAGCAGATTTTTACCGCCTATTCGCTCACCGATGAATATATTAGCCTGCTTATTGAGGATGCGGCTATTGAAATGTATAAAATTGTGGATGAATATCTAAAAAATGAGCGGCAAAAACAGTTCAAAACGGCGTTGCAAGCGGTGGCGAAACGGGAAGGAAAGCATCGGCGGGCGATGGGGTACGGCTCCATTTTGCAAGAGGGGGAGAGCAACGAGACGTATGTGTTCCGCGCGTCGGTGCTGAAAAAATATGCGGCCAGTGTGTTGTATTTGTCAACGGCCGTTAAAGCAGAGGGACGCGGCGCAAAACAGTTCATCTACGCCTTAGCGGCTGGGCTGTCCATGATTTTCGCCACCTTGCTCGCCTTCTATTTTCAAACAGTCTACGGCAATTTCACCGTGCCTGTGTTTACCGCCCTCGTCGTCGGCTACATGTTCAAAGATCGCATCAAAGAGTTAGCCCGTGACCTCTTTTCATCCCAATTGCAAAATTATATCTATGATCGGCGCACCGATATTCGTTCGCTAAATGGTAAATATAAATTGGGCGTGCTACGCGAGAAGGTCACTTTTGTGCATGATAACGAGCTTCCCGCTTCGGTGCGGCAAGCGCGTAATCGGGATTTGTTCGTCCAACTTGCCAATGCGGGGTATGGCGAGACGGTGATCTGTTACACAAAAGATGTGGTTTTATACGCGGATGCGTTCGAGAAGGTCTCCCGTCACATGCCGACGATGACGGGATTGAACGATATTACGCGCTTTGATGTACGCCGCTTTTTGAAAAAGATGGCCGAACCAGTGCAGGAACGGCCGTCTCTCAACAATAACACCCTCACCACCATCACCGCCCATAAAGTGTACCACCTCAATTTAGTCTCACGGTATAAAGTGTTGAAACCAACGGCCGAAAAAGAGAAAGCGCATACCCGCGTGCGCGTCGTCCTTGATCTAAAAGGGATCAAACGATTAGAACAGGTGAAAGTATAAACACATAGGGCGATTGCAGCCTCATCTTTTACAGAAAATTGAGTTGATCTTGTTTTGAAATTGGACACTGATCACGCGGATTTCACGGATTTCACTGGGCGCATCCATTAGTTAGGGGAGAGAACATTTTATACACTTATTTACCACAAAGGCACAAAGAACACGAAGGTTTTCTTGTTTTTCTTCGTGTTCTTCGTGTCTTCATTTGGACTTTCAGGTGACAGGCACTTGCCAAGTGCCTGTCACCTTGGCCACAGTTATTTACGAGTTTTCCCTAAGTTTTGTATGCACCCGATTTCACTGATATCCGTGTTCATTTATGCAATCAGTGTCCAATTGTGGAAGTTGCAATCGCCGTATCTTCTCAGTATTTCGGGGTGAATACAATTCATTAAGAAAGGAACAAATTACGTCAGTCAAGCAAATTTGCTCCTTTCCTAATTAGCTGTACTCATGCCCCCAATTTTTTGAGAAGTTACTAATCGCCCTATATAAACACAAGTGGCGGCTACTTCTTGACAAAAATATCCCCACATTCTATCGTGTACGTATGATACCATGATTAACGTACGTTCAATGAGGAGCGCAACCAGATGAACGCGATCACACCAACAGAACTCAGAGCCAATATCTACAATATATTAGAAGAAATTCTACGCACTGGCATACCGATCGAAATAAATAAGGGGAATCGTCGGTTAAAAATTATGCCAGTTGCCAAAACAGATAAATTCGGCAATTTACTATCACGCCCGAACGCCATTCGAGGGAATGTTGATGATTTGGCCGATATTCATTGGCAAAACAAGGTGAATCTTGATCTACCTTGATACCCATGTCGTCGTCTGGTTATACGCAGGATTAGTCGATAAATTTACTCCATCAGCCAAAAACCTGATCAATGATCACGACCTCTTCATCTCGCCCGCCGTGCGCTTGGAACTGCAATATCTGTATGAAATTGAACGCATCACAGATGAGCCGCACCGTATCCTAGAAGATTTATCAAAACGAATCGGCCTCAAGCTGTGTGACAAAGCATTTGATGCCACCATCAGCCAAGCGACGCTGTACTCATGGACACGCAACCCATTTGATCGCCTGATTGTGGCTAATGCGGCATTAAACGATAACATTTTGCTGACACAAGATCGCGCTATCTTGGCAAATTATGCTTATGCCAGATGGTGAAAAATGGGGATGGGACGGATAAGCGCAGATTTTTTTCAGAGGAATTATGAAAATACCAACATCAGTAGAAGCAGAAGCACTCCTCATTGAAGCCGAAAAACGGAACCCGACTCCATGGGTCGCCCATTCCCGCTATGTGGCAATCGCCGCCCAAAATATCGCCGAACGCCATCCCGCCTTAGAGTCTGAAACGGCGTATATTTTGGGCTTGCTGCATGACATCGGCCGTCAAGAAGGATGGACGGCGATGCGCCATATCATTGATGGCTACAATTTTATGATGGACAACGGGTATGATGATGCCGCCCGCATCTGCATGACCCACTCGTTTCCCGTGCAAGTGATGGAATCAGCGGCGGGCAAATGGGATTGCACCCCCGAAGAGTACGCATTTACGGTCAACTATTTAGCGCAAACAGAGTATACTTTGTACGATAAACTGCTCCAGCTATGCGATGCGCTGGCTCTGCCCGAAGGGTGCTGCTTACTGGAGAAACGATTCGTCGATGTGGTATTGCGTCACGGATTCAGTGAGTATACGCTGGACAGATGGCGGGCGACGTTTGCGATTAAAGAGCAGTTTGAACAGGAACTCGACTGCTCAATTTATGATGTACTTCCTAATGTGGTAGAAACAACGTTTAATTAGAAACTGTTCGTAGATGGTGCAGATTAGTGCAGATTTTTCTTTCTTAATCTGCGCTAATCTGCATAGTCTGCGGATCAATAAGGAACGAGGATTTATTTAACTACCAAAGTAAGTATCTTCTCAATAAATCGTGGATAAGACTTGACAAATTTCATCAGCACTTTATTTTACACAAGTATCATTAGGAAAATTTGTCAAGTCTCCCCGAAATACTGAGAAGATACCTACCAAAGTTATCATTCCCGCCCCCACCTTCGTGAGGGTAAACTCTTTTAGGCGGGAATCCATGATTTTCCAGACTGTGGATTCCTGCCTTCGCAGAGCCTGCCCTTATGAAGATGGGGGCGGGACAGATGGAAGTTTTTGGTTTTATTTAATCCTCATTACTAAGGAGATGGAATGAGTATAGAAACACCCCTCAAATTTTGCATTGTTAATGGGTATCCCAAACGGAGCCGCGATGTGCTGGACGCGACGAATGTAACGCAGGCGCATGATCTTTACCTTATGTTTTTGCGAAAAATGCTGCCCAATAGCAGTTTTGATCTGCTTTTTATCGCCGATCTAGAGACAATGATGCCTACGGCTGACGAGATCAAGGCGTATGACGGCATCATCTGGACAGGCTCTAATCTGACTATTTATCATCAGGATGAGGAAGTGACGCGCCAAATTGCGTATAGTCAGGCGGTTTTTGCTGCGGGTGTGCCGCAGTTTGGCAGTTGCTGGGCGACGCAGATGGCGGCGATAGCGGCGGGCGGCGAGTGTCGTAAAAATCCAAACGGCCGTGAATGGTCAATCGCCTACGACATCACTGTCACCGAAGAAGGCAAAAATCATCCGATGTTTTTTGGCAAACAGCACCAATTCAATGGCTTCATCATGCACCTTGATGAAGTATGCGGCGTTCCCGAAGGGGCAGTTGTGCTGGCGCGAAACGCCCATACCGATGTGCAAGCTATCGCTGTCAAATACCTTAACGGTGAATTTTGGTCTACCCAATACCATCCTGAATTCACCCTGTATGAGATGGCGCAGCTCGTCGGCGCACGCAAAACGGCGATTGTCAACGAAGGATTTTTTGAGAGCGAGGAAGAGATGGAGCCGTTGGTCAATGATATGCTTGCCCTTGCCGAAGACTCCGATAATGTTGAATTGCGCCAAAAGTTGAACATCGGTGATGATGTTTTGGATGATGATATTCGCCAAAAAGAGGTGCATAATTGGGTTGAATATCTGGTTTTGCCGACGAAAAATAAGTAAAAACGGTCAAGGTGACAGGTGACAGGTACTTTCCAAGTGCCTGTCACCTGAAAAAAGAAAATAAATCTGTGTTCATCAATGAAATGAGTGTACAACTCGACAGACTGCCAGGAGAATGAAGGATGATTATTGCCCATATTACTGATTTTCATGTTGGCCGCATTATTGAAACAAGCGGCTCTCCCGTAGATTTGCATGGCAAAATGGTGAACGCCATCGCCCATTTGCGGCGGCTTAAGCCACAGCCTGATTTGATTATGTTGACGGGCGATCTGTCCAATCACGGCAACGAAGCGGATTATATCCGCGTGCGTCAAGCGTTGCAGACGCTGGATATGCCTGTTTATATTATCCCTGGCAACCATGACCGCCGCGCTATTTTGCGCCGTGTCTTTCCTGATCACATCTATTGGACGGATGATAAATTTTTGCATTATACCATCGAAAAGTACCCGTTGCGGATTATCGCATTGGACACGCTGCTAGAGGGGGCGCATGAGGGGATGATGGATGAGGAGCGGCTGGAATGGTTGGAGGCGAGGTTGAGTGAGGATGGACGGAAAACGGCCGTTTTCATGCACCATCCCCCCTTCCAAACAGGATTATATTATCCTGATCGTATCATGTGCCGCAATGGGGACGCATTTGGCAACGTAATTGCCCGTCATTCCCACATTCAGGCGATTATTTGCGGGCATACGCATCGTGATGTCGTCACCTTTTGGCGCGGCGTGCCTGCATACGTCACCGCCAGTGCGACCTTCACCAACGGCTTGATTCTGTATCCTGTTGATGATGTCGATCCGCTTTTTGAGCCGCCGACATGCAGGCTTTTTGTCTGGGAAAACGAGCGTCTAACTTCCCATCTTAGTTTCATTGATGAATATCCGTATGGATTGAGCGAAGGCGTGCCGAAGCCACCAGAGAATGAAGGATGAAACAACAAATTCTTGTTGTTGACGATGACAAAGAGGTGGTACGGCTGATGCGGGCGTATTTGGAGAAGGCGGGCTACGGGGTGCTGGTGGCGTATGATGGCGAAACGGCCGTTCACATTCTCCGCCGTGATGAGCCCGATCTACTCTTGCTCGACCTCATGTTGCCCGATAAAGATGGGTACGACATCACCCGTCTTGTCCGTGCCGATTCAGCACTTGCTCATATTCCAATCATCATGTTATCAGCGCGGGTAGAAGATATGGACAAAATCATCGGCTTGGAAATCGGGGCTGACGATTATGTGACCAAACCATATAACCCGCGCGAAGTGGTGGCACGCGTGCGGGCGCGATTGCGTCACCGAGCAGGGAGCGTGCCGCCGCAAACGATACAAGCCGGCGGGCTGGTGATGGATAGTGCGCGGCATGAATTAAAGCTGGACGGCACGTTAATCCGATTGACGGCGACGGAATTTGGCTTGTTGCGCGTGTTGATGGAGCAGGCAGGCTACCTTTTCACTCGTGATGAGTTGATCAGCAAAGGGCTGGGGATGGATTACGAAGGGATTGACCGCACGCTGGACAGCCATATCCGCAATTTGCGGCGCAAAATCGAATCCGATCCGCAAAAACCGACCTATATTCAAACGGTTTACGGGATTGGCTACCGATTGGAGCGGAAAACACGATGAACAGATTATGGGTTCGGTTGAGTTTGTCCTTTACGGCCGTGATGGTTTCCGTCTTTCTAATCGTGGGCGTTTCGGTACGGCTATCGAATCAGCCATCGCCTGAGGTTGTGGATTGGACGGCATATAAGTTGAGCGATGCTGAAATTGAGGCATTGGAGTTTCTGAGAACACATAGGGTTTACGAGCGGATTGATGAACAGATGTCACGGCGGGCACTGCCCATCGCCCTTTCATACATCGCGGCGGTGACGGGGGTGGCGGCCATCATCGCAGGGGCGTTGGTGAGCCGTCATATGACTAAACCGCTGAGTAGATTGCAGGAAGGGGCGCAGGCGATTGGGGAGAATCAGTTGACGTATCGGGTGGAGGTTGCGGGGACGGAGGAGATGCGGCAGGTGGCGCAAACCTTCAATCAAATGGCGGCGACATTGGAACAAGAGGAGTTGCTGCGGCGGAAATTGCTCTCCGATGTGGCACATGAATTACGGAATCCGCTCCATGTTATTGAAGGCAATTTGCGGGCGATGTTGGACGGGGTGTACGCGATGGATGAGGTGGAGATCGCCCGTCTGCTTGACCAAACCCGCCATCTGACCGCGCTGGTGACAGATTTGCATGTGCTGGCGCAGGCGGAGGCGAAGGAGCTGCCTTTGCATAAACAGCCGATTGATATTGGGGCGTTGGTGAAGGAAACGGCCGTTTCTTTTCGTTCTACAGCCGCCGCCAAAGAGGTACAATTGCAGGTGGAACTGCTCGGTGCAATGCCCATTATCCTTGTGGATGCGGATCGTATTCGCCAGATTGTGGATAATCTATTGACGAATGGATTGCGGCATACGGGGAAAAACGGCCGTATTCTCGTCTCCATCGAACAGGTGGGCGATATTGTGCAAATCAAAGTCGAAGACAGCGGCTCAGGCATCGCGGCGGACGATCTGCCGTATCTATTTGACCGTTTTTACCGCACAGATGCGGCTCGCCGTCGTGATAAAGGGGGCGCGGGGCTGGGCTTGGCGATTGTACAGGCGATTGCAGAGGCGCACGAGGGGGGAGTGACGGCCGTTTCTTCCGGCATCGGTCAGGGAAGCACGTTTACTTTATGGCTACCTCTATAATAGAGGTTTTGGGGCAGAATGGGACGCAGATGACGCAGATTTTCAGGATAAACGCGGATAAATCAAAAAAAATCTGCGTTCATCCTGATAATCCTGAAAATCTGCGTCCTATTAAACTGTAAAGATATGGGTGTGTTTCAAATGAGTTGAGCCAAAGTGATTGTCAAAGTGATTGTCACGGGGCGAACGGACTTGGTTTACCCAAAACTTTGTGCCCCGTGACTGTCACTTCTACTGAAATGAAACACACCCTAAAGATATTTATCTCATGCCTGAATATGGTTGGAAGTTGTTTTTGAGAGAGAGATTGAAATGGATCAATCGATCAATTGAGCGAAAAATTTGTTTAAATTACCATTAGATCGGATCAATGGAAGGGGGCCGACGCTTTTGTCCAGCATGGATGCGGCTGTGGGCATCGCTGCTATACGGCCGTTATTCTTGATAGTTGCGGAGAATAACCGATGAACACGCGGGTCAGACAGTAATGTTGTTACCGCTTGTTTTCCGTCAGGAATGAAGACGATTTTGGGGGGAGAAACGGCCGTTATCTTTCCTAATGTAGAATCTGGTTTAATTGTCACGCCGTGCATTCCACTAACTAAACCAGCCGATGATCCTATCAGTGATACAGACACTCCTGCTGATCGCAGTTGTACTAGACAAGAAACAACAGCTTCCTCGTCAAAGCCAGCCGCCAATAAAATAAAGATCGCCTCATCATTTGTATGAGGATGCTTCATAACCATATTTTTACCTATTTGGGTACATGAATAAGTTGTCATATCTACGGAGGCAGGGCAGGCATGACAATTTTATACTTATTTTTCCGTTATAGTATCTTCTCAGTATTCTGGGGAGATACTATCTAATGACCATCTAAATATAACACCGAGATCGACTCAATGCTTTTTAGATGAGAATAGATAATAATTTCTTGAGGAGATGCTTTGTTTTGATGACGCACATACCCGCGACACCGTGCAGTATACACAGCATCGCGGGCAGGTTGTTTGTCCCGCCCCTTCTTCCATTGCCTTCCTAAACAAGATTAACTAAACGCTGAGGGTAGTATAGCGTATTAGACAATATTAAATTTGTATACTTCAGGAATGAATTTGGATAAACTTGCGTTTTCTTGCGCCAAACTTCAACATCTTGCGATATTTAGCATGTCTGAGTGGATGATGCTTATAATATCGATCTTTGTTGACATAAACACAATCAATTGATGCTGATTGTATTAGCCAAAATACGTATCTTCTCAATAAAGCGAGATATTTAGTTTGCTTTTAGCGTGACTACAACAGATTATGGAAATAAATAGATGTTTCCTCGACTGCACCATCCGTTTATTTTTTCCATCCGTTGTAGTCACCCCCAACTTTTTGAGAAGCTACCAAGATACCATAAACTGGTAGAAAATTCATAAGAACATGTTACCATTAATAATTGACAACTCGGGGGTGGTCATCCCTCCGCCCATTGTCGTTCCCGTGCAGGCGGGAACGATGGCCGAGTAATTACACTCTTCATTTATTTTTGGAAATGATGTTAAATCAGAAGAATTGTTTTCAAGAGGAATTCAAATGTCATTTACCCCGTTTAGTTTAGAACAGTTCAGCAAAAACGTCTATAAGGCACTTAAAGCGTGGCGCGAGATTGGTGGTACTCCAGAAAATTTGCTTGAGTCTTTGCAACTGGTGCAAAGGCAACGTGCGGCCATGAAGGGGAAAGATGCTGCTTTTCGAGATCGTCTTATCACAAATGAAATTTTGTTAGATGGATTAGAAGCGTTAGAAGGGCATGATCATACGGGAGCGCAGGTCTTGAAACTGCGTTTTCCTGAAAATAATAAAATCTTATCAGTCGCTTATCAGTTGAATATAGGTGAATACTCGGTTAGTCGCATACAGAAGGCTGCGATCAATAAGTTGGCTCAACTTATTTACGATCAGGAGATGATATTGCGCGAACAGATGGCGCAGGAGCGGGAGGCGAAGCTTCCCGCCAGATCGTACACCACATTGTTTGGAACTGAGCAGGCACAGGCCGACTTATTGGACTGTTTTGTTGATGAACGCTCTCCTTGGATAGTTACATTGGTGGGCATTGGCGGTATTGGCAAGACTTCTTTGGCTGATGCGGTGACGCGCCAAATTATACGCACATTTTTATTTGATGATGTGATTTGGCTGCGGATAACACCACAAACGATGGACGGCCGTTTTCATTCTCCAGAGCATGCATATGCAACCATCATTTCAGAAATAAGACAGCAGTTGTGGCCGCAAGCAGATAGGAGTACCCCGCCGCAAGAACAGTTGGTTCAAGTACGGAAAGCACTTAAAGAACGGCCGTATCTAATCGTCATTGATAATATAGAGACAGATGCGGCGCATTTATTAGTGCATCTTGGCGATTTAACCGATCCCAGCAAAATACTGCTTACCAGCCGTGTGCGGCCGACAAAACTAGCGGGCGTATCTAACTTTACAGTAGATGAACTCTCGTATGCCGATGCGGTCAGTTTAATTCATTATCATGCACGAGAGACGGGGATATACGCATTGAAAGGGGCCGATGATGAGGAGTTGACGGCCGTTTATAAAATAACAGGCGGCAATCCATTAGCATTAAAATTAGTCGTGAGCCTGCTTGATATTTTAACCCTGTCTGAAGTCCTAGACGCATTAAGTAACGGGCAGGCAGGTGACGTTGAGAAGATGTACAAACATATCTATTGGAAAACATGGCAGATGTTGACCCCCGATATGCAAGCATTGTTGCAAGCCATGCCGATTGTTTCCGAAACAGGGGGTGATGCGAAGTATTTGCAAGAGATTAGCGGGTTATCAGCGAACAAGTTATGGCCGGCAATACAAGAGCTGCGTAAGCGTTCCTTATTGGAGGTGCGCGGTGATATTAACGAAAAACGGTATGGCATCCATCGTTTGACAGAAACCTTTGTGCGTACAGAAATCATTTATTTGCCAGAGTAGACAATAAGTATGCAAACATCTCCACCCATATCATCCCAATTCGTTCGCAGCACACAAGCAGCTATTGCGTATTGGCACACTTGTACACAAGAAACAGATAATGGTACCATGCGCCAGTTGGATCATAAACGCCAAAACCTGTTGCAGGCGGTGGGAATTGGCTTAACCGTGCCGCAAACACAGGAGAGTACCGCCGTTGTACTGTTGCAGACGTTTGATTTGGTGGAGCGACAAGGGTATTGGCAAGAATGGATACCCATGTTGGAGAGGGCACTTATTGTTTGTGCAAAAAAAAATATCTCTTTAAAGTTTGAATTATTGAACAGATTAGGTCAATTGCAGCGGCTTTCTGGGCAAATATCTATTGCTATTGGAACACATAAAAAGGCAGAGTTTGCCGCTCAAGCGATGGGCGGTAAACAGAGTTTGGCTATCGCATATCACAGTTTAAGTGAAGATTATCTGTGTCATCATGCGTATACTGTTGCTGAAGAGTATGGACGGGCTGCCTTAGCGGAGTTGAACGGGGCGGCTGAGACAGAGAGGTTACAGTCATTTGTCTTAAATACATTGGGGAAATTGGAACGATTTCGCGGTAATTTGGCCGCCTCTGAAAAGGTGTTGCGGCAAGCTGTTGCTCTTAGACGTGAACTTGGGCAGTCACATCTTTTGTTGCGTACCCTTAGCGATCTAGCCATCACATTACAAGAAGCTGGAAAACTTGACACAGCTTTGCATTATTATAAGGAAGCGGCGGCACTGCTAACCACAAATATTGATGAAATAGATAAAATAATGATACAAATTAATATGGGTGCGTTATATTCAGCTTATGAACAGTGGCATGAAGCAGAGGCTGTATTTCAGTCAATTAATTTTAACTACCTTAATCAATCAAATAAAATAAAGTATGAAGCAACTGTCTCACAAGGTTTGGGGTATGTTATTTTAAAACAAGGGCAGGCTGAGAAAGCAGAGCCATATTTCCATAGAGCTATTACATTATGGAAAACAGTTGGTAATAAAATTGAACAAGCCAACTCCATGGATAGTTTGGGAGAGACCTTTGTTGAACAAAAACGCATGACAGACGCATTGCCTTTGTATAAGGAGGCAATTAGGTATCTGGAAAACTTTCCAGATAATGCGAGAGCAAAAAAATTGCAAAGTGAAGTCCAACTTAAATTGGATAGACTGCTTAGGAACGAGGATTTATTTAACTACCAAAGTTATCATTTCCGCCCCCACCTTCGTGAGGGTAAACTCTTTTAGGCGGGAATCCATGATTTCCCAGACTGTAGATTCCTGTCTTCGCAGAGCCTGCCCTCATGAAGATGGGGGAATGACAGATGGAAGTTTCTGGTTTTATTTAATCCTCATTCCTTAGGGAAAACTTGTGGCCAAGGTGACTGGCACTTGCTGAGTGCCTGTCACCTGAAAGCCTAGTA
>WFSA01000071.1 GCA_015486215.1 Anaerolineae bacterium
CTCCTCCACCGACATCTGCCGCCGCTGTTCGGCGATAATCGCCACCGCTTTTTGCAACGGTTCAATCTGCTGAGGGGGCGGCAAGTGGGCGGCAATGTGCAGCCACGCCTCTACCGTCATGTTCAAATAATGATACGCCTCTGCGTCACGGGCGATGGCGGCGTACTGTTCAATCCGTTCTGCCGACGGCACTGTTTCTGCCAAAGCGGCCG
The DNA here is from genome assembly GCA_015486215.1 of Anaerolineae bacterium. Taxonomy (GTDB): domain Bacteria; phylum Chloroflexota; class Anaerolineae; order Promineifilales; family Promineifilaceae; genus S016-13. The sequence continues at coordinate 213 of WFSA01000071.1, forward strand.
CCAGCAAACGCACCTCGATCTGTTCCCGCACCGCGCCCCATGCGCCCAATTTTTGCGCCGCCTGCTCGGCTTGTTCGCGTGCGTGATGGCGTTCTGCCGCGCTGTTTTGCAGGCGGGGATGCGCCATGTACGCTTGCAGCCACGCCTGTTCCACAGGGGAGGCTTTCGCCACAGGCGGCTGGGCGGCGGCGATCAATCGGCGTGCTTTATTTAGTTTACCCTGCTGCAAAGCCAGCCGAATGGCGAGGATGTACGCTTCGGCACTCTCTACCTGTACGCCTGTTTTATGGAACTGCTCGGCGGCGAAAACGGCCGTTCGCAACGCCTCGCGCGGCATGTGCAAAGCGTCAAAAATCCGCACCTTCTCCAACGCTACCGTCGCTTGATCCAACGCAAGCTTCGCATCGGTAAAAATGCGCTGCGCCTCGTCCAGATCGTGCAAACTTTGCACAAATTGCCCTTGCGCCGTGTGCAGACGCGCCAGATTGATGCGCGTCCAGCCCGCCAGCATGGGGATGTCGCGCTGTTTGGCGATGGCATACGCTCGCGGCAGCAGGGCGGCGGCGGGGGCGTATTCACCCCGCATCATATGCCCCACCGCGCGGTTGATTAAGGCCATCGCTTCGACGGCGTGGTCATGATGCTGCTGTGCGGTTTGCTCTGCTTTTTGGGTGGCGGCGATCATTTGTTGGTAACGGCCGTTGCGCCGACAAATATCCGATTCGTTCAAATAGAGACCGGGCCACCCCACATATTCAGGGTACGGCCGCAGCTGCCGCTTGGCCGTCGCCAATGCCCGTTCTGCCTCTGTCAGCATTCCCAACTGCCCCATCATCCCTATCATGCCCACCAAAACGCGCCCTTCTTCATAAGGCATGCCCTGTTTTTGGTAATAATCCCGCGCGGCTTGAAGATGGGTTAAGGCGCGACGGGGATCGTAATGCAGCCACGCCAATCCCAGCGTCCATTGCGCCATCGCTTCATGATCCGAACGGCCGCTTTGACGCACCAGATCGGTTATCCACGCCGTATACGGCCGGGAGACGTGTTGCGGTGCGCCGTTGACGTTGTTTTTTAGCGCGTCGAATAAATTGTTTTGAACGGAGAGGGAATCGGGTAGATCGATGGGGGTATGGGGATGCGCCTGATGGGTGGCAACAAGCTGTTCCAGAAGTGTGGCGGGGGATAACTCATTCATCAACAAGGGCAATATCGGGGATTAGGATGATGCCGTCGGGAAGATGCAGGCGCAAATCGTAACGGCCGTTGGACAGATTTTCAAAGGCGAAGAAGCCCATCTCGTCCGTTTCGGTTGTCATTTCGGCGATGGGGTAGAGGGAAACGGCCGTTGCCGCCAACGGCAAATCTTCATGGGTGACATACCCTTGTATTTGCCACAGATCATTTTGGGGCGGCGGAATTTGCACCGCTATCTGCGCCTGCACATCAGCCGCATAATACGTTTGCAGCCCGCCTTCTTCCCTGTCATTGCCGCGCACACCAGCCAGACGTAACGGCCGGGCGATAAATTCTGGCAATGCCCAAAGTTTTCGGTGCTTATGCGGAGTGGGCATTGATTTTGCCCACTCCGCTTCTAACGCAGCCAACTCTTCCCGCCCCCGCACACTATTGCGCGTATAGGCGGCAACCAGCAATTGCTGCGCCGGCGTTGCCTGCCCGGCAACCACATCCACCAAATCTTGCGGATCGGGGCGCAAAACGCCCTCTAATTCTGCAAATAGTACATCTATATCTTGCATATCTTCTTTTTTCGTCATTATAGCCTCCGTATGTGAACCGTTTATCTATATAAACACAGCAGCAGAGCATATTTCACATGGATTTGTAATGTTCATATATACGAGAGCAATCTGGATGGTTTTTTATTTGCCGCTTTCCTTTGTCAATCAAACGGTGTACCTTTTGAGGCGTTAAATCTGGATAGCGCGGGCGAAGTGTTTGCAATATATTGGCAACGTTTTCCCCATAGCCAACACGTAAGCGCAACACCTCCCGCGTCAACGGCTCTCTGACCAAATCAAGCAATTGCAATGAAAGCCGCTGACGCTCTTTTTTTTGCACTTCATGCTCTGGCTGGTAGCCGCCGGGCAGCCGTAAAATGCCTGTGGACAATGTTATTTCATTTGGATGCGCCCCGCGCGTAAGCCAGTTGATGGCAACGTGAACCGTCGTTGTGTTCACATAGGAGTAGTATTTGGCAAAGGTAGTCGCTCTGTAGGGGGATCTGTCACTCCTAAATTTATTGATCAGGCGTAGACAGACCGCTTGCTGCAAATCATCCAACGTAAACGCTTCGGCCGATTTATACTCCTTCCTGTATGTTTTGGCGATTATAGGATATGTGATTTCGTACAATAAAATAGTTAGCGCGTCCGCATCTCCCTGTGCCGCTCGGCGCACAATTTCCAGACAATGTTCACTACATCCTGTTTGAGAACGGATATATTTATCTATTTCTTGCTGGCATAGTATGTTTAATTGCGCTGCTGATTGAGCGGGTAAAGATACGGCTTGTCGGATCATGATTTTGCAAGGAAGTTAATGCATCTGTGTCTTCATTAAGGAAACACATTATCTAACAAAATCAACCGATAGTAAAATCGCTGATTCAATCATTTTCTATGTCTAAATGTAGGAAGGTGCGACTTGATAAATGCATTTGCTCTAATGCTATATCCGCGCAGAAACGGCCGTTAATCCCCTCATTTTCACTCCAAAAATCTCTCATTTTTATGTGTACATACTTTACAAGTATGTACGGAATATCTTCCAGAAAATAGTAATCCACTTGCCCTTCTGCCCCTGACATTTTGTACTCTTTGAACCGATCTCAGACCTGAAACAGCCCTTCATTGGTCGGCCAGCGGTTTGTCCCAGATGAAACAAGCGAGGCGTAAACCATGCGGTCGCCTTCGTAAGCGGCAAAGGTCTGCTCGTATAGATCAACCTCTGTCCAATACTCATTTTCGCCAACACCGTCTGGGCGGGGATCGACTGTAACAATGGCGAGCATCGTTTGTGGAACCCAACGGCCGTTTCCAATTTCATACCAAAGCCATTCGTCCCCCTGTACACTGTCAAAAACTTCGATGAAGGTATATCGTCGAATGCGTTCCGCGCTCTCGTCTGGTTCGCCATTCGGCTCTGTGCTGGGGTAAAAATCAGCCAGCACCCATCCAAACGGCCGTTCTGGTTGGCTGCTGATCGCTACCCCCTGAAATTCAGCGGGATCGCCCATGACAATATCATCTTCATGGACAAATTCGCCGATATTGATTTCATACCACCGTTCGCCAGCATCATTTCTAAACCAACGATAGACGGTTGCGAAAAGATACCCATCGCCCACAGGGTGCATTCCCGTAGTGTGATAATTCCAAATCAGCTAATGGCTGTATCAATTTGTGGTGATTGAAACTGAGTGACATCCAATGTATCATCATCCAAACGATGAAACATTCGCGCCAATTGTCGAGTAAGGTTCCTCATCATAATTGACCA
>WFSA01000072.1 GCA_015486215.1 Anaerolineae bacterium
AGCAAGTTCCCTCCCCCTTTAGGGGGAGGGAACTTGCTCCCTCTCCCTTTGGGAGAGGGCTGGGGTGAGGGTAAAACGCCAAAGTTAAAAACGAGTGTTCCCTTAGCTTCTGGGAAATGGATAACGGGCACGCCTCTGTGAGCCGCTGTCTCGCCATAAAATTTACCAATACAATCAACAATATCTTCCCGAAGACAAATTTATATTACAAATAATTTATGCCGTTGTCAAGATATTTTGGGCGACCCACCAGATCGCCCCCACTTGTACATACCCCCCTCCCCTATTAACATTCCTTATCATCTGCCTGCACATAGATACAAAACAGAAAATACAGCGTATTGCAAAGTATCATATCGTATATCAATGTATACATTCATATACTCGTCGTACATCAATGTATACATTATTGTACAATGGTCTACGTCAAGTAAATGAAGAAGATGGGGTAGAGCAGGATCGGGGGAGGGGGGTAGTGCGGAGGAATACAACAATAAGAATGCCCGCCACTTGCATGATTTGGATACGGCCGTGTATTTACACCAAAGTGAAGAAAAAACGGCCGTGTGCCCGTTTTTAATACGTCTACATGAAAATACGGGGGGAGATTTAACGATAGGATGATGGAATAGGGATGCAGGGGGGATGAAAGCTGCCCGTTCTCTCCCCTCGCCCAAATCTCATTATTTTGCGTTACAATGTACGCTAATGCAAAGCAATGTATACGTTATCTTACGCAATGTATACATTGCAATACATTAGAATACGTCATAAATCCACAATCAAAGATAGTTTCGCTACTCAAAATCAATCGTGTTACGAAATTTGGGCGAATTACTACGGAGCAATGCAGGCGCAGGAATACCCCCATTTGAATAATCTTCCCACGCATACAACAATAGATATTTTGCAAATTGTGACGCAGGAACGCCTAAATCAATAGACTCTTGGCGCAACGCTTCCTTCAAATCCTGCCCGATGTCATAGGTTGCCCGGCCGACGAGCCGTTTTTTAGGTGTTCTATTTTTGGCCGAGTGTGCGCGGCTGGGGGCTGGATGGGTAGACGGCCGTTGACGCACAGGCCGCAATTGCGGAACAACAGTAGCCAACTCCTCCTCAATCGGTTCCAGTATCGGATCGAGCGGCGGCGGCGTACCAAGTCCTTGCAGCCGGCTCATCACATCGGGGATCGCTCTACGTTTACTCATCGCTGATAACCCTTTTGGTCAATGCCAAATAATCACGCGCCCCATTACTGCGCTTATCATGCTCAAAAATATGTTGACCATACGCTGGCGACTCGCTCAACCGCACATTATACCGAATCGGATCGCAGACAAGGCTACCAAAAGATTGTTCCAACTGCTGCATAAGGTCTTGTGTCTGCCTCACACGCCGATCCAGCGCAGTCGGCAGCACATAACGCAATTCCACATCATGGTAACGACGCACCTCCTCAATACGGCGGGTGAATTCAATCAAGCCGTCGAGGCTCAACGCCTCCAAATTGACGGGGGTCAGCACCTCTCTGACAAAAAAGAGGACATTGATCTGCAGATTATCCCAGCCGGGCGACGTGTCAACGATGACGTAATGATAATTGCCGATATGGGGCGCAAGCGCGGCCGCCAGCGTCTCCTCCTGACGCATATCCGTCTCCGCGATGACCTGCTTAACACCCGCCAGCCGATGACCGCCAGCAAGCAAATCAAGATTCGGACGCGCTTCCACGATAGCTCTGTCAAAAGGAACTTGCCCCATCATAAAATCAGCCAAGCCAACTTCAGGACGCAGCCCTAACGCTTTGCCAGCTTGCGCCTGCGTATCTGTGTCGATCAAAAGCACGCGCCGCTTTGTAATAGCCAGCGCGGCCGATAAATTAATGGCAGTCGTCGTCTTGCCGACACCGCCTTTGGATAAGGAGATTGAAAGTATTCTTGTCATAGTAATACTGTAGGTCAAGTTTGCAAACTTGACCTACAAAATGTAAGCACGACCAATAAGTTTTTAACTACAGAAATAAGAACTGTTTCTACCATAGTACAGTAATGTATCACAATGTATACGTTTGGCAAAAACAAAACCGTAGGTCAAGTTTGCAAACTTGACCTACGGAGGCCGCTTGCGGCTGGGGGTGAAGTACATAACAATGCGTATGCGTATTGCAGTTTAAGGACAAACTATTATGGGTCAAGTTTGTAAACTTGACCTGCGGAGGCCGCTTGCGGCTGGGGATGAAGTACATAACAATACATATGCGTATTGCAATTTAAGGACAAACTATTGTAGGTCAAGTTTGCAAACTTGACCTACGAACCACTCGCCGCTCACCCTCCTTTATGCTATTATTTCCACATCGTAAACCCGTCAGAAAACCATAGGAACCATCATGAAAAAGAACAACCTGCTCGACCTATTTCTCGTCCCGCTGAAAACGTTGGCTGCCAAATTAAATATCCAAATTTTTATCTTTATCACCATCATTATCATACTATTCCTTGCCACTCTTGCGTACATGAAGATCGATCCCATCTTAATTATGGTGCTACTATTGATATTCGCTTCTATTGGGATGATTATCTACTACCATCTGGAAAAAAAACCTGACAAAAGCGATACGGAAGTCGTGAAAGTAACGAAAGAAAATCCATCTCCCACAATGTCCGATAATGAGCTGGAGGAACTCTATCTTAGGAATTTGCGCGAACAGTGCGGATATGTTTCTACAGCCATATACGCCCCATCATCCAACACGCATCAAAACAAGAACAGCGCAAACACCTTAAAATTAGATGCGGTCTTTACTAATTTAGATGTGCCATCAACACAACAGAATATACAGCACGAAAAAGGAGAACGATCTTCTCGTCAACCTGTGCTGAACAGTCTCAGCAATCACAAAAAATTTGTGCTGTTAGGTCAAGCTGGTTCTGGCAAATCTACATTAGTCAATTACATCACCCTCTGCTTGAGCGGAGAGAAATTGGGCGAAACCGATTTCAATACCGCTGCATTGGCAAAATCGGGATGGAAGTTACCCGCATTAATGCCAATTCGTGTTATTTTACGCGATTATGCTGTACGTGGGCTGCCAATAAAACAATCTTTATGGAAATTTATAGAGGCCGAATTAAAAAGAATTGACGATAGTTTAACCGCTTATGCCCCCCAACTGGAACATCACTTAAAGCAAAAAGGGGGATTATTACTGCTGGATGGGTATGATGAAGTGCCTGAAGCAAATAAACGACGTGAACAACTTAAAAAAGCTATTCAAAATTTTCATGCACATTTTCCTAAAGTCCGTATCGTCGTTACCACCCGTCCATATGCGTATGAAAACAATCCAGCGTGGCAAATACCTGGATTTTCCTACGCCACCTTACTTAATTTTACGCCAGACCAAATCTCTGAATATGTGCAACGATGGTACAAAGCAGTTGCTGAAACAGATCCGACCCTGCAAACAGAACATGCAGCAACCTATACGAAACAGTTACAATCGGAAGTCGGTAAAAATGGCAAAAAAGGGGTGAGGGAATTGGCGGAACGCCCTTTACTGCTAACCTTAATCTGTTCTCTGCATCGTGCATGGGGTGGACGGCCGTTACCGAGCAAACGACACGAACTGTACGAGGCAAGCGTCAAACTCCTTCTTGATTTATGGGAACGACCAAAAATGGTCACTGATGAGCAAGGGCACGAAGTCCGAATTGGACCAGACTTGGGCGAGCTAGGTATTGATGATACAGACAAAATACGAGATGCACTCAATCAGGTCGCCTATACAGTCCATGCCGCCCAGCTGGAAAATGAAAACTTAAAAGAGACAGCCGACATACCAGAATATTTATTAACTCACGCACTGATCGACAGCCACCCCGCCAAAGAAATTCCATATATACGTGTGGCAGCATACCTCAAAGATCGCACAGGACTGATTATAGATCAGGGGCCAAGCAAAAATGAGAGTAAACAGATAGGAGAACAACCACATATCTACACCTTTCCGCATCGCACCTTTCAGGAATATCTGGCGGCTTGTTACCTTTTAGCCGAGAAACGCCCGCGTGATATTGCCCATTTAGCGCGCGAAGAGCGGACAAAGTGGCAAGAAGCATTATTGTTATCAGTGGGACGCAACAATTCCAAACATGATGTATGGAGGTTAGTCAGCGAACTTTGTCCAGACGATTGGGAAAATGAAAAAATCAATCTCCCCGATGAAACGCGGGATGGAATACTTTTAGCCGGACGGGCATTGAGAGAGAAAGGGTTGACGGATCGTGTTAAGGATGAGGAGTATGAAAAAATTCGGAAACGGGTGCAAATATGGCACAAAGCAATCGTGACGCACGGCATATTGAAACCGCCAAACCGGGCTGAAGCGGGCTTAACATTGGCCGCGCTGGGGGATGACCGACCTGGCGTGCTGCATTGTGATGAGATGCGCTTTTGCACCGTGCCTGCGGGTGAATTTTGGCTGGAAGATTGGAACAAGAATGGCAACAGCCAATGGTACAAAAAGTTGCGCCAGCCGTACTGGCTGGCGCAGCTACCCGTGACCGTTGCCCAATTCCGCGAATTTATAGACGAAAGCGGATATACACCAAGAAGCAGTGATAGCCTGATCGGAGCGGATAACCTGCCTGTGGTACAGGTAAACTGGTACGACAGCTTGAAATTCTGTGAGTGGCTGGATAAGCGGTGGGGCAAGGATGGTTATGGCTGGCTTCCAAAAGGGTACCACATCACCCTGCCCAGCGAGGCGGAGTGGGAGAAGGCGGCCCGCGGCGGCCGTTATTTGCCGATGCAAGAACAAATTATACCCCCTGCAGCGTTACGGCAAGCGGCACAAAACAGCTTACCATTGACCGCCCAGGAGCAGCTATTGGCAAAACGAGCATACCCATGGGGAGGTGAGCCAGCACAAGAAAAACAGCCCGACGAGACCCTTTTACACCACGCCAATAATGAGACCGCAGGCATTGGCCGCCGCAGCAGCGTTGGCGCGTTTCCAACCGGCCGCAGCCCGGTTGGTTGTTTGGATATGAGCGGCAATATATGGGAATGGACACGCAGTTTGTATACTAAATCGTTTCCGCCACAACTGACAGCCGAATTTGAAACAGAAAATTTTGGCAACAAAGAGTCTCTGGTGATGCGCGGCGGTTCATATTATCAAAATCAGAACCTTTGTTCTGCCCGTGTCTGGTACGATCCGCTCGACCTCATCCTCGATGACCTCGGGTTGCGTGTGGCGGTGTCCCCATTTCTCCCCTCTGAACGCTGATGCCTCTGACCTCTGAATCTCTGGGTTTCGCGGCGAAGCCGCGTTCTCTGATCGTTGTTCTTTGTAGAAGTTCAACTTCCCAAAAAAGTTGGACTTCTGTAACGGGGGTTTGGGGGCTTGCCCCCGATCAAAAAAAATTTTCAAATGGAGCGTATTATGGCACGACAAGAAATGCCCATTTTCAGCAAAACATTTGATTTTCTTACCTGGTTACTGCCCGTCAGTAACAAATTTCCCCGCGCCCATCGGCAAACCGTCACCAAACGCTTCCTCGATGCCGCTTTTGAGTTGCGCGAACATCTGGAAGCGGCTAACCTTCGTCGCGGTGCAGCCCGCCGCCAAAAACTGCACGAAGCAGATGAAGCATTAGCCAACATCCGCCTTTACCTGCGCTTAACCGCCCATTGGCAATGGCTTTCCAAAGGGCAATACCATCATGCGGCAAAAATGCTCAATGAAATTGGGCGTTTGCTCGGCGGCTGGATGAAAACAGTACCCGTGTAGGTCAAGTTTGCAAACTTGACCTACAAGAGTCAGTACGCAGTCATCATCTATCAAACTGTGTTTAATAGATGATGACTGCTGATTGGCAGTAGGGCAAAACCCAGACACCTTTGTTCTGCCCGTAACAGGAACAATCCGCACAACAACATCAACGATAACAACGGGTTGCGTGTGGCGGTGTCCACACTTCTCAAGCGGGTTCACTCGCAACTATCCCCCCCAGAATTACGCGGCGGATACGTCTTCTGCGTCGAGGGTAGAGAAATGGCGGGGTTTTGTCCTGGCCGTGTAGGTCAAGTTTGCAAACTTGACCTACGAGGGCAAATACCAACGGCTGTGCCGCCTCGGTTCGTCCCTGCGGCACAGCTAAACTTTCAAGAGTGATTCACTCTTTCGGGAGTGAACCACTCTTGGGAACAAGAGTGTTCATCAGAACCGCCTTCCGCAAACCGACCGTATTCCCCCAACGCGCATGATTTGCCCATCCTCGCACCGAAGCAGTCACTTGTTCCAAATTTATCTCCCCCTTTGCATATTGCGCCAATAATCTGTGAAATTTTTGTTGATACTGCACCCCATTGCGCCGCTTCAAGCGCATTCGATCTGGAAAAATTTGAAAACCTAAAAAAGGAATGCCCTCCGTGACGGGACGGGGGTGAGTGCCGTCGTGAATAGTTAATCGCAACAGTGCCAATCGCTCTATCGCTGCCGTTTTCCAGTGCCACAATGTCTTTTTATTGTCAGCAAAAAGCAAAAAATCATCCACATAGCGCACATAACCGTGACAGCGCAGTTCCCGCTTCACAAAATGGTCAAACGGGTTCATGTACACATTGGCCCAAAATTGACTGGTCAAATTCCCAATCGGCAAGCCGCGCGGCCTGTTGATGGCAAAGAGGTCATCATCTGCAAAATAAACCATGTCATACTGCGCTTTCAGCACCTCTTTGCCGCCATCCAAAATCAAATCAATCAACCAGATCAGATGCGGATCGTTTACTTTTCGTGCCAGCGCACAGCGCAAAATCTGATGATCCACGCTGGGGAAAAATTGACGTACATCGGCTTGCCACACATAACGAAAACGGCGGGCATACTGCTGACAGCGGGCGCGTGCTGCGTGAGTTCCTTTGCCCATTCGATTCGCATAGCTGTCAGTAATAAAACTGCGCTCAAATCGGGGTTCGATCAAGTTGCACAGTGCATGATGCACAACACGATCTCGGAAAGGGGCGGCACTAATCAAGCGTCGTTTGGGATCGTGAATAAAGAAACTGTGATATCCGCCAGGGCGATATAATTGTGATGATAATTCGTGTGCCAATTGTAATACATTGTCTTCTACACGATGGTCGAAAGCGGCAGCGTCCAAGCTGCCACGCTTACCCTTACTCGCGCGGCGGTATGCCAGTTGCAGATTATCCCAGCTTGCTAACGGCTCCATCACCTTCCTGTTCTTGTGGGTCAAGTTTGCAAACTTGACCTACCGGTCAGCAGGATCGGCATACTCTTTGTTTAGCTTCTCTTGGCAAAACTGATCCGCCAACGCGCTAATCATTTGGGTGTGTTTCAAATGAGTTGAGCCAAAGTGATTGTCACGGGGCGAACGGGCTTGGTTTACCCAAAACTTTGTGCCCCGTGACTGTCACTTCTACTGAAATGAAACACACCCTAATCATTTCATACGTTTCTGGGAGATGGTCATCTCTTCGCCCATTGTCATTCCCGCGTAGGCGGGAATCCATACTTCCCGAGAGGTGGGTTCCCGTCTGCACGGGAATGACACGCATGGGGTGGTCGAAACGATGACCAACCCTCGTTTCTGCCATCTTTTTTGGAACTGAATATAGGTTTTTCATGTTCTATTGTATCTTCTCAATAAATCGTGGACAAGACTTGACAAATTTCATCAGCACTTTATTTTACACGAGTACCATTAGGAAAATTTGTCAAGTCTCCCCAGAATACTGAGAAGATACGTTCTATTTTCCTTAATTTTTTGACATGCAAAATGATAACATTCATCTTTACAGTTTAGCGTCGTAAATGAAACGCGGATGGGACGGATAAACGCGGATTTTCTTTGTTTTATCCGCGTTGACGGGAATTCACCTCTCTAAAAAACTGGGTAAACGGCCTTTCACCCTCACCCCAACCCTTTGGGGAAGGGTGAGGATGGGGGAGTAACCGATTACCAGAAGAAATTGAACCACTCTCTGAAAAAATCAAATGATTTGGGTGTGTTTCATTTCAGTAGAAGTGATAGTCACGGGGCGCATAGTTTCGGGTAAATTAAGTCCGTTTGCCCCGTGACAATCACTTTGGTTCAACTCATTTGAAACGCACCCAAATGATTTTAGCGATTTAGTACTGAAAGTATAGTGAAAAACATGTATCACGTGAAAAACGCGAAATTCATCCTTGACTTTCTCAAAACATTCGATTAGTATAGTTGTAAATAGACTATTCGTAACTACGCTATATGCAGTTGAGATTGAGGCTGAGATGATATTTGTCGGAAGAGATAGAGAGTTAGAAGTATTAGACAATTTATGGGAATCGCCTAGAGCAACATTGCTTATTCTATACGGCCGTCGGCGTGTTGGCAAGACCCGCTTATTAACACATTGGCTGCAACAGCGGGAACGGAACGGATTCTATTGGGTTGCCGAACCCTCATCTTCACTTTCCCAATTGCGATCATTTTCGCAAGCGTTGATGCGTTTCATGGATGATGAGGCTGACATTCCGGCAGATTTCACCTTTTCCACATGGGAATTGGCGTTCAGGCAGCTCGCTTTGTACGCACAGCAAGAGCGCATCGTCCTTTTTCTGGATGAAGTGACTTATTTGATTGATGTTGACCCTGAATTTGTCGGCGTTTTGCAAAAAGTGTGGGATCGATGGTTAAAGGATTCCAAATTGATGTTCGCGCTGGCTGGTTCGCAAATGGGATTAATGCGCCGTCATCTGCTTAATTATGATGCACCCCTGCACGGCCGTGCGACAGCCCAAATGCAACTCCCGCCACTCCCTTACGGAGCAACCCGAGATTATTTCCCCGAATATGATGCTGTTCAGCGCGTCAACCTATACGCCATGTGGGGCGGCGTTCCCGCCTATTGGGAGCGATTGAACCCCAATTACAACATTTGGGAAAATTTGCGGCGGAACACCTTGCCCGCTCATTCATGGATGACGGATGAATCCCGCATTTTATTACAGGATTTCATCACCGATCTGCATAATTATGTCGGTATTTTACGCGCCATCGCTGATGAACAGCGTGCCATCGGCCAAATTGCCAAGCGCACCGGCTTGACGAGCAGTAAAGCGTCCTTTTATCTCAGCGTTTTGCGTGACACAGGATTCGTCACCCGCGAAATTCCGATTTCGCAGCGCGGCACTGATTCCCGACGCGGCCGTTACTCCGTCACCGACCCATACCTCCGCTTTTTTTACCGCTTCTTGTCCGCTTACCAATCAAAATTAGCCTTAGGGCGGATGGATGAGATGTTGACTATGATTCAAGCGGAACTGCCGCTCTTTATTCAAGAGAACAGTTGGCAGGAACTTTGCCGCCAATGGACATTAACTGCCAGCGCGATGGGCGTTCTGCCCATTGAAGTGGATGAGGTTGGCAGTGAATGGGCTAGTCGTTACATGCTCGATGTCGTTGGAGTCAATGAGCAGACGACTGATTTGCTCATTGGTGATTGCTATTGGAGCGATGAGCCGCTAGATCATCAAGCGATCATCAAACTTGTGGATAAAACAACGACCATCGCCACCAATATGAACAAAGGGGAGGTCAGCAATGTGCATTACACCCTATTCTCCTCTGCCGGCTGGAATGAAGATGCCCATTTATATGCCGAAACGCTGGTTGCCAGCGACACACGGCGCAAGTATTGGCGATTACACTCTGTTGAGTTGATTGATTTGGAACGCTTAGACAGGGATTTGATCACGTGGAAAATCTAAAAAGAGGAAAGGTACACGGCTTGCGCTGATTTCACGGATGAGAGAATATTTGACAAATTTTTCTGCAATACTCATGTAAAACGAGATATCTTAATGAAATCTGTCAGGTCTCCCGAAAACAAGTTGAGTAGAAAGCAAAAAAGTCAGTGCTAACACACTAACTTTCATTGCCTTCACCGTATTTTATTTAATCGCATACTTTCAGGCTGTAATAGCACTGCAATGCTGTTTGGCCCGTATTGAAAGCCCGTTTTGTGGGGAGGGGGAAGTTGTATCTACCACCCTTTATGCAATCAACCTACTAGGAGAATAACATAGGCTGATCCTCGTGTCAACCTGTCTTATTTATCGTATGAGCGATCTTGATCGACTGTTGTCTTCTGCCTTGCGGGAGGCAAATCGACTCCTGCTTGAACGGCGTAAGCAACAATCGCAAAGGAAGCGGAAAACGGATGCCAAGCCAGCCGTCTCTCCCTCCCATCCCTCAGCGACCATTGCTGACCTGCCGGCTCATTTAGGGTGGGGAAGTGCTGCGGCAACGGCCGTTCTCCGCCGCGCTCATACCCGCCTCAACAAACGGGGCATCACCCCAACGGCCGTACCCCAGCCGATCCCTATAGAAACGGCCGTTTCCACAAGTACAACTCTCCCATCCACCGTAAAACTATATCCCGACATCGGGCTGGGCATCTTGCGCCAAGAGCAAGCCGCTTCTGGCCGCATTTGGCTGTTAGCCCGTCATCTTGATACGTCAGGAAGCGGCAAACTTCGCATAGCGGACTTACGGGAAGCAATTACAGATCATTCTGCGCCATTACATATTTGCGGCTGGCGGCAATTACGGAATTTATTACGACAAGGTGACGGGGTGTTTTGGCATCGAGATAAAACGCATCTCTGGTTACATTCAGCCGTAAAAACAGCATCTGCGCTTGAAGTAAGTCGTCTAAACGGCCGTCCAGTCCACCTCCCGATTTCTGCCCTGACAGGCAGTATCGGCGATATCCGCGCCCATCTATACGCCGCCTTCCACAGCGGGCGCGTCAAAGAGGGCGGGGGGGCTGAGGCTGCCCCCAAACCGATCGCCCGCGAAACATTGACAAAACTTTCGGGCATTGGGGCAGTGACGCAGCGCAGCTATGAGCAAAAAACGAAGATCAGCGTGCGGCATAATTACGCCATTGGCGAGAGAGCAAGCAAGGAGAATCAAGAAGCGCGGGCGTGGAAACATGGCGGCGCAGCTTTTATAGTACAAGACACTCACGGTCAACACGGCCGTAAAGGAGAAGAGTACGTCGCGTGGCAATTACCAAATAGCTACAGCAGTACGCATCAACAACGGCCGTTAGGCCGTCAAAAGCGAATCAATCGCCAACTCAAAGACCTGGTTATGAAAGGGATGCCGGGGAACGTTGACCAAACGAGCGAGCGGCAGATGCCAAAACTGTATTATGCCAATGGGAAAGCAGCAACGACGAACTCATACTGGTTTAGAAAGAGCGGCGGCAACGGCCGTTACGCCCTTTGGCATACGATGACAACGTGATAAGAATAGTCGGAAAGAAATTGACTACATTATAAGGGATTATTAACTATTCTTTGACAGTATAGGAGGCAAAAAGCTGACCATTTCCGCCTAGAGCCATTCGGTCAAAATAAAGCGCATACAATGATAGATCAACAGCTTTTGTCACTAATGGCCCTTCCAAGATTGATGCAAACAGCCGTCCACCCAATAATTTATGCGCTTGTGTGATATACAGCCGATTTAACACGCTGCTTTCAAGCAATAACGACAACACCTTCGGCCCTGCGGCCGAGTAAATAGCATGATACCCCAAAGCTGCCATCTGCTTGACCATTTCAACGCCGTCTACACTTTCATCACCAGCAATAAGGAGATGCCCCGCTTTTGCCATCTCTTTCATCCGCTCTTTATCGGCATTGGCTGATGTGACAATCAATAATTTCCGTCCACACTCTATTAAAATTGATGGAATGGGGAAATGGAGCGATTGGCTGATGATGGCTATATCTGGCTGCGGTGTCAATCCGCGCTCCACCCGCCATTGACGCAGATCGGCAAAACGGGGATCGTCAATCTGCAATATCTCTTGCCCACGGCCGTCAACCCATTCTCGTAAATAACGGCCGCTGCTGATAATCAAATCAGCCTGCACCGCTAACTCCTGAAATAATCGCCAATCACGCGCGTTGGCAATTGCCTTTGGCACAGTCAAGCCCGCTTTGGTAGGGTGAGGGACGGCAATACGGCCGTCTACACTAGTCACAAAGTTGGCATACACAAATGGGCGACGGGCAGCGTGCCGTCGAATGTTATGGTTAAGATAGAGAGTGTGTAACGGCCGTTTACCCTCCCCATTTGTATAGAACTGTGGTTCATTTTTATGTTCAATTGCTGGAGAAGGGTATAGTTGGATGATTGAATCGTTCATACTGTGTTATTTATACGCGGATCAAAAAAAGAAGATCTGCGTTTATCCGTAAAATCCGTCTGATCCGCATTCATACACCAATTAATTCTGAAAAATAGCGTCCAGCCGCAATCCATCGGGGTCAGGCAGCAACTCAGATGGAATCCATGGAGCTAAACAGGCAGGCTCTTTGACGCATGGGTCTGTCAAGGTCAGCAAAAAGTTGACAATATCATCAATTTCTTCATCTGCCAGCGTCATACTCATTAATGTTTTGACATTTTTGTTTCTATTTTCGTGTAGCTGTGCCAATGCTTCCTCTGTATGCTCTTTGCTATTGACCATATGGATAGAGGAATCGAACTGATTGAAGTCATAAGCGGCAACGGCCGTTTCGGGATTGACCATATGGCGCACAACTTCTTCCAGCGTTTGGTACGCGCCATCATGCCCATACGGTTCTGTCACTTCCACGTTTAGCAAGGTCGGCACGCGGAAAGCGTATCGGTCAACTTCGTCTCCCGTCTCTGAATACCGTCCCCAATCGTCGTCATAGGGGACGGCACCATATCCGATTTGGGGAACGGCCGTCACATAAAATTGCTCATCAGTGAAAAAATCACCCGCGTGGCAGGCGGCGCATCCCGCACGGCCGTAAAACAAGATCGCCCCCTGTTTGGCCGACGCGCTGATCGCCTCATCATCCCCTTGCACATACGCCTTCCACGCCGTCTCCACAAAAAGCTGCGACCGCTCATACTCCCCAATCGCATGGGCGATAGCGGCATAAGTGATCAGATCTTCTGCGTTTGCATTACTATTGAAGGCCGATTGAAAAAATAGAAGCCAATCGTTCGAAGGAATTGTTCCCGCTCCATCGCCATAATCGCCGATATTAGCGGCCAAAGCGTTCCGAATATCGCTGCCGTTATGGCCGCTCATGCCAAAATCAAAACCGCGCATTTCCACATCAGCGGTGACAGGAAAACGGCTTTGCGCTTCGACTAAATTGGCCCCCGCTTCAGGATCAGCATAATGAAAAACGCGATCTGGCGTGTGGATGCCTTGCCCGTCCCCTCCGTTTTTGAGTGGTGTTTTGCCCAAACTTTCCACACGGCCATCCCAAAACATCACCTCATCCCACAAGCCGCAATTGAAGGTCGTCGGCGCGTTCCGTGCCACTAACGCTCCTTCAGGATGTTTACGCCCCGTCCCTAATAAAGCAGGATCAGCCGCCCCGACACCGATGGATAAGGGCAGCCCGTCATCCCCGCCCAGCAACGGGTGATGGCAGCTCACGCACGCCGCATCACCCGCGCCGCTCAACGCTTGGGTATAAAATAGCTGCATACCCAATTGGGCAAGGGGGTCAGAGATGCGGGGCAGATCGCGCCCCTGTGATGGATCGCCCGTTAATTGGTGCATGTTGATGATGTCACGTAACTGTTCGTCTGGGTTGACGGCCGTTTGCCCGCAAGCTGTCAACAGCCCCAGAAAAATCAACCATTTTAGAGTAGATATGCTTCTGTAAATCATTTAAGAATGCTCCCTTTTGTATGGTTTAGGAACGAGAATTTAATAACTTGCGGAAGTATCTTCTCAGTATTCTGGGGAGATTTGACAAATTTTCCTAATGATGAAATTTGTCAAGTCTTGTCCACGATTTATTGAGAAGATACCCTGCCCTCATGAAAATAGGGGAATGACAACTTTGGTAGTTAAATAAATCCTCGTTTCTTAAGATAGAACGCAGATTATCAGGATTGTTAGTACCTTAGGAATAAGACTTTATTAACTTACCCGTTTTACCGATATTTGAGTTTTGTCGTCCCCCACCCTAAACCTCCCCCGAAGGGGGAGGGAACTTGCTCCCTCTCCCTTTGGGAGAGGGTTGGGGTGAGGGTAAACTCCAAAGTTAAATGGGTAAGTTATTTAAGTCCCATTACTTATCAGTGATATTCTTTTCTGATTTATCCTGACAATCTGCGTCATCTGCGTTCTATTCTTTGAATAAATTAAGTAGTAATGGATAATCATAAGCGATTATTGATTATAGCCGATTATCCATTATCAGTATCTTCTCAATATTTCGGGGTGAGTACAACCAATTAAGAAAGGAATAAATTACGTCAGTTGCGTAAATTCGTTCCTTTCCTAATTAGCTGTACTCATGCCCCCAATTTTTTGAGAAGATACCATTATCACTTCTTAATTATCAATTTGTACTATCTTGGAGATATTCTAATGAACAGTTCTAACTTAATTGCAACCGCAAACACGCTGCGAGTCTTGGCGATGGACGGCGTGCAGAAAGCAAATTCAGGCCATCCTGGGATGCCGATGGGAATGGCTGACGCGGCCTCCGTTTTATGGGCAAACTACTTGAAATTTGATCCCAAAAATCCAGAATGGGCAGATCGGGATCGCTTTGTTCTGTCGGCTGGACATGGCAGTATGCTGCTTTACGGCTTGCTCCATCTCAGCGGTTACGACTTGTCGCTGGAGGATTTGAAAAATTTCCGTCAATGGGGCAGCAAAACGCCAGGTCATCCCGAATATGGGCATACGGCGGGCGTGGAGACGACGACGGGGCCGCTGGGGTCTGGGATATCAACGGCCGTTGGCATGGCCTTTGCCGAGCGATGGTCAGCCGCCAAGTTCAACCGCCCCGATTTTTCCATCATCAATCACCGCACCTATGTCATCGCTGGCGATGGCGATTTGATGGAAGGGGTTTCCAGCGAAGCCTCTTCATTGGCCGGGCATTGGGGATTAGGGCGGCTCATTGTGCTGTATGACGATAACCAAATTTGCATCGAAGGGGCGACAGATAAGAGCTTCACCGAAGATGTGCTGGCGCGGTATGCGGCGTATGGATGGCAGACAGCCCGCGTGGACGGGCATGATACGGCAGCTGTGGCAGCAGCTTTGGATACGGCGATTGCGGATGAGGAACGGCCGTCTCTCATCGCCTGCCGCACGACAATTGGCTTTGGCAGCCCCAATTTGGCAGGATCAGAAAAAACGCACGGCTCACCATTGGGTGCAGATGAAATTCGTCTGACCAAAGAGGCGTTGGGCGTGCCGCTAACCCCATTCTGGACAGACCCCGTCGCATATGAAACATTGGGCGAAGCGGGCAGAAAAGGGGCAAAGGGACGAGAAAGCTGGGAAAAACTCCTAGCAGGCTATGCGAAATTCCATCCTGAATTAGCGGCAAGATTTATGCAGATGATGAGCGGACTGCTGCCCAATGGATGGGACGATCTGCCCTTGACCTTTGACAAACCGCTCGCCACTCGTGCCTCTTCGGGCAAGATATTGAACGCGCTGTCGGCTAATCTGCCCGCATTGTTGGGCGGCTCAGCCGATTTGGCGGGGTCAAATAAGACGGCGATTGAGGGGGCTGCGTCGGTGCAAAAGGGGGAATTCGACGGCCGTAATATCCATTTTGGCGTGCGCGAGCATGGGATGGCTTCCATTATGAACGGGATGGCGTTGCATGGCATCATCCCGTATGGCGGCACATTCCTTGTTTTTGCCGATTATATGCGCGGCGCAATGCGGCTGGCCGCGCTGATGGGATTGGGTACAATTTATGTCCTTACCCACGACTCCATCGGGCTGGGAGAGGATGGGCCGACCCATCAACCGATAGAGACGCTGGCTTCGTTGCGGGCAATGCCTAATTTGAATGTGATGCGGCCGGCTGATGCGTGGGAAACGGCCGTTGCGTGGAAAGTCGCCATCGAAAACCGTCAAACACCCACCGTTTTAGCCCTCACGCGGCAAGGGTTAGCTCCGCTGGATAAGGAAAAAGCAGAGGGCGTACGCAAAGGGGCGTATGTTTTGTCCGATGCTGCTGATCTACACGTCATTTTGATGGGCAGCGGCTCAGAGGTTCATATCGCCCTTGAGGCGCAGGCACTGCTGGCGCAGAAGGGGATCGCGGCGCGGGTCGTCTCTATGCCCTGCTGGGAACTGTTTGAGGCGCAGCCACAGGCGTATAAGGATGAAGTTTTGCCGCCAGCGGTGACGGCGCGGGTTTCGATGGAGGCGGCGGTCACGCAGGGATGGGAAAAGTACACGGGCAGTTTTGGCGCGGCATTGGGCATCAATCACTTTGGTGCGTCGGCTCCGTTTGAGACGCTTTATGAGGAGTTCGGGCTGACGGCCGTTGCGATGGCCGATGCAGCAGAGCAGCTTGTGACGGGACGGGTCAAATGAGCGTGCCGAAAAAGAGATCAATTATCGTAGCGCCCTCTATCTTGGCGGCCGATTTTGCGCGGTTGGAAGAGCAGGTGGCGGAGGCGGTCGCGGCGGGAGCGGATTATGTGCATATTGATGTGATGGACGGCCGTTTTGTCCCCAATATCAGCATTGGCGCGTTGGTTGTGAAGGCGTTACGGTCGTTGGCCGACCGAACGGGCGCGATTTTGGATGTGCATCTGATGATCGTGGAGCCAGAACGGTACATCGAAGCGTTCGCCCAAGCGGGGGCAGACATTATCACCGTGCATGTGGAAGCGACGGCTCACCTGCACCGCACTATCCAACTTATTCGCGGCATGGGGGTGAAGCCGGGCGTAACGCTTAATCCCGGCACGCCGCTATCGGCGTTAGATGAGGTGTTGGCGGATGTCGATCTGGTCTTGATCATGTCGGTCAATCCCGGCTTTGGCGGGCAGGGATACATTCCTTCCAGCACGGACAAGATTCGGCGATTGCGGAGGTTATTGGATGAGAGGGGGTTGACGGCCGTTTTGGAGGTAGATGGCGGCGTAAAAGTGCATAACGCAACTGAAATCGTGGAAGCGGGCGCGGATGTCTTGGTCGCTGGCAGTGCCATCTTTGGCGGTGAACGCTCTATTGGGGAAAATGTGCGTGCTTTTTTGGATTGTTGAACCTGTTTGGCGTAGAGCCGCCCCGCTGGGGCGGCTTTTTATTCCCCTGAAGATTGTATACGATTGAAAAAGATGGTGAGCCAGAGGACGTAAAAGGCCAGAACGGCCGTTTCAACCCCAAAAACAGTCACATTGATGGCTGGATCGAGGGCGTGAAAATCGGTGCGGCTGTTGATGATGATCAGCCCGATGAGTGCGCCGCCGCCGCTGATGAGAAGCGCCTTTACCAATGCGCGGTTCTGCACGACATCGCGTGCGGCGGTGAATAGGAAAATTGCCCATCCGAATGAGAGGAAGGAGATAATTCTGTCTTGGTAGGCGTATGAGGGGACGTTGAAATAAATGAACAGCATGGGGACTTTGATGCCCAGCATATGTACGGCGGCTACGGCGAAGAAATAGAGCGCGCCTGCGAAGAGGGAGTAGCTTAGGATTTTTTTGTTCATGGGTTGATTTTTGAGGGAGGAAGGAGCCGCCCCAGCGGGGCGGCTCTACGACGACGGGATGGATGTTTTAGGCTAGGGCTTGCTTTAGGTCGGCGATGATGTCTTCGGCGGCTTCTAGTCCGACGGATAGACGCACCAGCCCGTCGGTGATGCCGACTTTGGCGCGGTGTTCAGGGTCAACATTGGCGTGGGTCATGGAGGCGGGATGCTCGATGAGGGTGTCTACGTTACCTAAGCTGACGGCTAGGGAGCATAGATTGACGCGACCTAACAGACGGGTCGCTCCTTCGTAGCCGCCTGCGACTTCAAAGGAGATCATGCCGCCGAAGCCGTCCATCTGCCGTTGGGCGAGGGCGTGTTGGGGGAAGCTCTTGAGGCCGGGGTAGTGAACGGCCGTTATACCCTCGTGCCCTTCTAAAAATTCGGCAACAGCCATGCCGTTACTATTGTGCCGTTCCATCCGCAAAGGCAATGTTTTGAGGCCGAGTGTGGTCAGCCAGCAATCGAACGGGCTGGGGACTGCGCCGACGTACCGTATCAACATCCCCATCTTTTCGTCCAACAGTTCAATGTCGTTGGTGACGATTGCGCCGCCGATGATGGTTCCGTGTCCGCCGATGTATTTGGTGGTGCTGTGGACGACGACATCGGCTCCTTGTTCTAACGGCCGTTGTAAAACGGGCGTAGCAAAGGTGTTGTCTACGACGACTTTGACCCCGTGTGTGTGGGCGACTTCGGCGATGGCGGCGATGTCGATCAGTCCCATTGTGGGATTGGCGGGGGTTTCAAGGTAAACGGCCGTTGTGTTGGGGTGCGCTTTTAATTCTGCTTCTAATTCGATGGGGTCTAAGGTGATCACCCGCGAAAAGGTGATGCCGTAATCGGGCAGTACTTGGGTGATGAGGTGATTGGCCGAGCCGTATAACGCCCCTTGCGTGATGAGATGATCGCCTGCGTGCAGCAAGCCCATCAATGCCGCGCTGACCGCGCCCATGCCTGAGCTAAATATCTCTGCCCCGACGACGGGGCCGTCATTGCCCGCTTGCCGCGCCTCTTTGATGAGTTGGAATCCTTCTAATGCGGCTAATTTTGTCGCCAACGCTTTTCTGTTGGGATGTCCGCCTCGTGTGTAGATGTAGCCATCCGTTTCGCCGTTCGCATATGCCTCCACCGCCGCCATATCGGGAAAGGTGAAGGTGGATGTTTGGTAGATGGGGTCAATATGTGCGCCGTTTTCGGCGTGGATGCTGCCCGCGTGGATAGCGGCCGTTGCAAAATGTTGTTCGGTCATAATTCTCCTTACATATGATAAAATAGGGATAGATTCTAACATAATACGTATATTCTCAGTATTCTGGGGAGACTTGACAAATTTTCCTAATGATACTTGTGTAAAATAAAGTGTTGATGAAATTTGTCAAGTCTTGCCCACGATTTATTGAGAAGATACCATAATACTCCATAAAATTGGATTAGATGCGTCCCATTTCTTTTTATAAACGATAATGCAAACATAGGGGGTGGTCATCGTTTCGACCACCTCATGCGTGTCATTCTCATGCAGACGGGAATCCACCTCTCAGGGAAGTATGGATTCCCGCCTGCGCGGGAATGACAATGGGTGAAGGGATGACTATCCCCCAAATATATGATTAAAGAAATTCAAGCGAAGGTGTTGCTTTCTCAGGTTAAACAGCCGGATAGATGGTTTGGGCTGAAATATAATATGAATTTGTATCGCGGCTGTCAGCATCAGTGCATTTATTGTGATTCGCGCAGTCTTTGTTACG
Source organism: Anaerolineae bacterium (assembly GCA_015486215.1). GTDB lineage: Bacteria > Chloroflexota > Anaerolineae > Promineifilales > Promineifilaceae > S016-13. The sequence continues at coordinate 19,357 of WFSA01000072.1, forward strand.
GTATTGATAATTTTGCTGATATTTTGATCAAGGCGAACGCGATTGATCTATTGCGGAAGGAGTTGGCGGGCAAGCGGGTGAAGGGGACGATTGGCACGGGATCGATGAATGATCCGTATATGCCTGTTGAAAAGAGGGTCAATTTGACGGGGCGGGCGTTGACAGCTATCGCGCAGTTCCGTTTTCCAGTGCATATCATAACCAAAAGTGATCTTGTTCTGCGCGATTTGGAGTTGCTGCGGGAGATTAGTCAGGTGTACACGGCCGTTTCCTTCACTATCACCACCACCAGCGATGCGCTGGCAAAAAAGCTGGAGCCGGCCGCCCCATCCCCCTCCGCACGGTTGAAAGCGATAGAGACGCTGGCCGCCAATGGCATTTATACGGGGGTGACGATGATGCCCATTTTGCCATTCATCGAAGATAATGAGGAAAATATCCGTCAGATTGTGCGGCGTGCGGCTGATGCGGGCGCGTCATATATTTTGGCTTCGTTTGGGGTGACATTGCGCGATAGACAGCGTGCATATTATTATGACAAGCTGGATAAAATGTTTCCTGAGATGAAGCGGCGATATATTCGGCAGTTTGGCAACGCTTATTTTGCTCCCGCGCAAAAGTATGAGCGGTTGAAGGAGGCGTTTAAGGAGGCGTGCGCTGTGTATGGGATTGCAAGGCGGATGCGGGTTTATGAGAGGAAAACGGCCGTGCAGATGTCTCTGTTTTAACGGCCGTGCGGCTTTTTACTCGTTTTGTAATTGTTTTTGGGCGCGGGTGATGACATTGCGGGTGATGAGCTTGAGAGTCTCAAAAACACCTTCTTTATGGATGGCAACGGCCGTTATTGATGGATATTTCCCTGTTCGCATCACATTTTGCAAAACGATGGGAGACATTGCGTTAGGTATATCCTGTTTGTTAAATTGGATCACGATGGGGAAGGTGTCCATATCTACATTCAGTTCAGTCAGATGAGTGTTGAGTTGATGCCACGCTTTTAGATTGTTGCGTAATTGATGCGGGGCGGAGTCAACGACAAAGACGACTCCATCAGCCCCGCGCAAGACAACTTTTCGGCTTGCTTCATAAAACGATTGTCCTGGCACGGTATATAGATTCAGTTGAGGGGTGAGATTGGCGATTTTGCCTAATTTTAATTGCAGAAGGTCAAAATAGAGGGTGCGGTCTTTTTTTGTGTTTAATGAGATTAAGTCGCTACGCTTATCTGGAGAGACAGATTCATGGATTTTTTCCAGATTAGTGGTTTTGCCGCTCATGGCGGGGCCGTAATAGACAATTTTTAGATTGAGTTTGTGTAATTGCCAATTGATGTGCATCTATTTACTCCATGCAGTTGATATGTTGTTTGTTTAGATAGTGTTGAATGTTTTTGCATAGTGACCTTTTATCGTGTCAGAATTATACTATGAGAATGCACTCTTACGGTAGTTATATGAATAAGTTGTCTAGCTCATCATCAAATGCTTGTTGCACATCATGTCTGAGAAGCATATCTGGCGGGCGGGAGAAGTTGACATCGCCTACGGTTTCTCGCAGATCAACGGCCGTTTTGCGGGCGTAATACCAAACAGAGCCAAGTTTACTGCTATATGCGGTTTGTTCCACAATGATAGTCAGCAAAATCTGCTGATTGATATTAATAATGTATAAATCCTCCTGTTCTCCTTCACGATAAGTCAAATTGATCGTGTTGGGATTGTTATCTAACGAACGGCCAACATCAATAATTGTAGAGATTCCACCGCCTAATAAGGGGACGATTTCCTCTAAAATGAGGTCGCCTCGTTCTCCTATCTGTGCCAATATCTGTCCAGCGGCATCAGATAAAAAAAGAAAACGTGCGTCGATCTCCATTTTTAATGTTTCCATTAACGTTAATAATTTGCGAAAGCGTTTGTCTGATAAAATCAGAATACCAGGTCGGCTGACGGCCGTTTCCTTCTCGATAGCTACTTCATCCAGCGCACTCCATATCATTTGGCGGAATGTGCTTATATCCAATGGTTTTGTAAGATATTTGTACGCTTCGTGCCTTCGTGCTTCCTGTTCCAGTTTACGGGTACCATAAGCGGTGATCATGATCACTCTGGTATCAGGGTTGATGTCGCGGACGGCATCCAGCAGTTGCAAACCATTCATTCCCTCCATTTGATAATCGGTGACGACGACATCATACGGCCGTTCTTCCAATTCAGCCAACGCCTCTTCGCCGCTAGCCGCTACATCGACTTCATAGTTGTTTCCCAATTTCTTCAAACTGCCCTTGAGGACAGTCAGGACTGAGAGTTCATCATCTACGATTAAAACACGTTGTTTTTTGCTCATAATCAGTGTGCAGCGTATGGATGAGTGATAGATCGTCCATATACAGCTGGAATAGTACCACCAAATGATAACAATTTTGATTTATCAACCCCGTAAACTGTAATCGCTTTTAGGGTGATGGCTCTTTGTGAATTGGAAATTCAATGCGAATAATGCTTTGTTCTTTTTGCTTGATCGAGGTCAGCTTACCGTTGTGGGTAAGGGCGGTACTGTAACTGAGGGCGAGCTTGGCGTTGAGTTGCGGCAAGGGAGCGGTGGATAAAACGGCCGTTCTAAACTCAACGCGCACCATCTTTCCTATCGACATTGCATACAGAGATAATTCGCCGCCCCGCTCTTCTGACAGGTCACAAATAGCGAAGATGATATTCATAAACAAAAAGCGCAACTGGTTTGCCGATCCCCAAATAGTTGGCAAAGATGGCGCAAAATGCTTGTTCAGGCGCAGCTTTTTCCACCCCATCTCTTTGCGTATCAATGGATCAATCTCTTCTAACAAATGATCTAATACAACTTCATCTTGTTCATCATTGTCGAGCGGATTGACTTTATGCACATGAGCGATTAGTTTTGTTACCCGATCAGCCTGTTCAATGGCAAGTTCAAGATACTCTTTCAATGACACAGGATCATTTAATTCCTCTAACGCTAACATCATCGCCCCTTTGATTCCCTGCATGGGGTTATTGATCTCATGTATCAATCCCGCACTCAATCTGCCCATGACAGCTAACTTCTCTGTTTGATTCTTCTCTGGATGAGCAGATGGTTGTGCCAAATAGGGGGCTAACCGCGTTTTGATCGCTATGGGCGAAAGCGGAGAGATGAGAATGTCTGTTGCTCCAGCTTCTAATAGCGCGTCTCGCTCGGTTATAGCGGAGATGATGGGAATAATAGGGTGATGGGGCTTTGCTTCGTGTAGTCGTTGGCAAGCATGTGTGACGCGGCCTTCCTGTGCCAGTATAACAAGCGTTACATCATCCCATACAACCGTATTTAATGCGTCATCCACAGAGTGAACACACATAAGGGTGATATGGTCGTATGTAGACAGCAGCCTCTGGCATTTTTGTTTGAGTATCGTTGTGGTAGTAATAAGTAATAAAATCATTGCGAGTATGAGAAGCCATCTGTCAGCAATCAGTTAGGAAAATCTTCTATTCGTTAATTTATACATTAAATTCACAGATAGACAGTAATATGGACTACTGTTATCAATGAAATTAGTGTAGGCAGTATCTATTCGTTTTTAACAGATGCCTAAAAAAGTGAATATGTGTATATTTTACCGTAAATATATATATTTCGTGTGAGAATTGCGTGATTTGATTCAAAAAGCCCGCCATTGACGGGCTTTTTGAATATATTTAGGAATGACAAGGGGCAAAGGGGTGACCATCCCCCTGTTTTTAGAGAGCGATAAACCCCTCTTAAAACAAAAAACGGCCGTTAACATTCAATCCCACAGATCGCAGAAAAATCGGATAGGGACATAGGGCGATTGCAACCTCCAAATCGCACTGTTAAATTCCAAATTCACACCGTTTTTAGCAGCTCCGCAATTGACATAACATGTGAATTGCGGAGAATTTATACATTATGATTGTCGTGATCGTATTTCGTGATCGGTTTTTTCGATTTTCGAGTATCTTCTCAGTATTCTGGGGAGACTTGACAAATTTTCCTAATGATACTCGTGTAAAATAAAGTGCTAATGAAATTTGTCAAGTCTTGTCCACGATTTATTGAGAAGATACATTTTCGATCACAAAAACGATCACGATCACGAATTAAGGCGAGGTTGCAATTGCCCTAGATAGGGACACAACCTTATGGGTAGACGCTTCGTAATGTGTTACGATTCAGAGAATAACAGTTAAGATTCATGTGAACAACAGATTCTCATGAGCAAAATATAATAAGGTGACGAAAAATGAATGAAAAACGATTTGTACGCTCAAATGACAAAATGCTTGCTGGCGTAGCCGCTGGTATAGCTAATTATCTTGGCTTAGATCCGATGCTTGCACGACTTGCATTTGTCTTGTTCTCATTGTTGGGTGGAGCAGGTGGCTTGGTCTACTTGGTTTTATGGATTATTATGCCGAAAGAGTAGATAGAAAGATGGTGGGTTTTAGGTGACAGGCACTTGCCAAGTGCCTGTCACCTTGAAGAACATAACATGCCCTTCCCCGAAATGGGAAAGGGCATGTTTTATATGTTTAGCTGAACAAACGGCCGTTTACTACGGCCCCAACGTCCCCACATACGTCAACACCTGCCACATCTGCTCCTGATCCATCTTCCGCTTCATTGCCGGCATATCATTCAACCCTTCGGCTATGCGGCACAGATATTCGCCGCCATTTTCATGCAGATACGTTTGCACATCTGCATCCGTCAAATTAGTCGGCACATAAGACAATCCATCCGCCCCAGCCCCATCATCAGCGTGACAACGCACACAATTATCCTCATATAACAGCAGACCAGCGGCGATAGCATCCGCATCATCCCACGCAAATGGGTTTGATTGCTCCAGATAAGCCGCATCACACGCTGGTTTTTCATCTTCAGCCACCTCTTCAACGACAAAGGCAGGCTCTTCTGTTGTACCTTCTGTTCCATCTTCCCCTTCAACGACCGGGGGTGGAATGATCGGGTTATAGGTGAAAGTACGCATGAAATTGACGACCGCCCACCGCTCCTCTTGGCTCAATCGTGCTTGCCATGAAGGCATATCATCGCTGCCTTGCGTCATCGCGGTAAAGAAGGTGTCGCCCGATTGATTGCTCATCAATTGGTGGTCAGCGAGATCGGCTACGTTAACAAGCTCGCTTGTTCCAGCCGCTCCATGACACTCAGCGCAATGTTCAGCGTACAACTCTTGCCCGACGATTAACGATGCAGTTGGGGCAGCAAAACGCCATACATAATAAACGACATCCCACCGTTCATCCGCACTCAACACGGTGCTGAAATCTGGCACGTCGGCCGTATGACCGCTTGTTGTTGCTTGGAAGAACTCGGCGGGCGTTTTGCCATGCCGATAAGCTGTGTCGGTGAAGTCATGCGCGTTGGGAACAGAGCCAGTGCCGTCTTCAGCGTGACACTCGGCGCAATGTTCCACATATAACGCTTCGCCGCCCTCTGCCGCCGGTGAGGCGGAGGGGTATTCTATAATGAGGGGGTCGGCAACGGCCGTTTCTTCTATCATATCATCCGCCATCACAGGGGACAGCGTCGGAATCGGCGTTGCCCCTTTCGGATACGGATTTGGATTTCCCGTACAGGCCGACAGCCCCATCAAAACGAGAAATAAACCTGCAAGTACTATATTTTTTCGAGTTAGCATAATTTAATGGATAATGAATAATTGATAATGGATAATTACCCATTATCAATTCTCAATTATCAATTCTCCATTGTTAACGTGCGAAGATGATTGACAACATCCCATCGCTCCCGAACGGTTAAATTTTCATATAACGCAGGCATCCCTTTCTGCCCTTGCGTGATGGTACGGAATATCTTTCCATCTTCCTGCTTGGCGATATTACTGCCCGTGATGTCTGGCGGCGGATCGGCCTCTGCATCTTCATAATAGGCAGCAATAGAACCGTCGCCCACACCATCTTCACCATGACAAAGAGCGCAATGGATCGAATATAAAATTTCTCCACGCTGCAAAGAGTGTGCATCAGCGTTAACGGGGTTATCAGGCAGACTGCCAAAGACAATCGCCTGCCCTTCAATAGAAACTGCCCCTGCCGGCGGCAAGCCGCGATGCCCTTCTTGATACCCAGTCGTTGGATTCTCAGCCATATTGGTAGGGATCGGGATTTTGATTATTTGATAGGTAAACAGCAGCCCGACAATAAGAGGAACTGTCAACCCAGCAAGAATAAGATATGCGCGTTTAGCTTGTCTGCTCATAATGTCATCTTCTCCGGACGATGGATATCTTGTCCACCATTGCTTTCCATCGCCGAAACAGCCGCTTTTTCCTGATTAAGCGGGATGTTCTCCAATAAGACGGACAGCATCCCGCTGGTGACGCGCTTGGTGTAGAATTTCTTCTCAAAACCGGGCACATCAATCTCCCATAACACACCGATAAATATAGCGATAACGGTGAACAACATTGTAAAAATATAGGTAATGATCGCCGCTGGCGGGCCGCCTGTGAGCGGGTGACCGCTTACATTGATCGGATATAGGCGAGGGGTGACAGACGAAAGGAAAAATCCCGTTGCAAACCCAAGAGCCGATCCCGCCAACACAATCAGCGGCAGACGAATCCATATATGTTCCCGTCCCAATGATTGCTCAGGGTAGGGGATGGGTGAGATGACCGTGATCTGATCATCTTGCACACCCAAATCGTAAATATCATCAAGGGCAGCGGCCGTTGCCGTATCATCTTCAAACAGCCCCATCAGATTAATTGTTTTGTTCATAAAGCACTCCGTGCAAACCTGCAAACTTGCAAATTTGCAAACTCAGTCCACCTGCGTAATTGTCACCACTTCCACACGGCCGACTTGGCGCGTGCTAAAGCGCAGTCGCCCTTGCTTGACCTCCCAAACAGGTACATACGGAATGACCCGTGTGAAAATCATGTAAAAGAGAATAAATCCAGCAAATGTCATCGCCACGATGCTGATAGTGACCCATGTTGGTTTATAATCACCCCAATTGAATGGCATGTAATTTCGCATCAAGTTGCCGGCAACGATCAAGAACCGTTCGATATACATGCCGACATTGACCATTAAAGTCAGAATCAACAAGAAGAGCGGACTGCGGCGCACTTTTCGGAAGGCCAAGAAGAAGATAGGAATGATATTGAGAACCATCATTGTGATGAATAGAGGCGCAAGATCGCCGTACCATTCATCATGCAGCAGTTCAACGGTGATGGGCATATTGCTGTACCATTCCACGATCAGCCCCGCGAACCAGACGTATATCCAAGAGATACCAGCGACGAAGATTAACTTGCCAACATTGTCGAGATGCTCTTTCCGTAAATAAAAATCAAGTTTCATCCCCCATCGCACCAGCACTAAAATAGTTGCTAACGCTGAAAGGCCAGAAAAAACGGCTCCGATGATGAAGAAAATCGGCAAAATGGTACTGTTCCAGCGCGGTTGCGTCGTGACAGCAAAATCCCATGAAACGATGGAGTGAACAGAGAGGAAGATGGGGATAATAACGATGGCGAAGATGCCCAACGCTTTCTCCAATTTATGCCATCCCGCTTCTGTTCCGCGCCATCCTAATGCCATCGCTCGATACAGTTTGTACCGCCAGCCGGTTGAATTATCCCGTGCCATGCCCAAATCGGGGATGAGAGCGAGGTAGAGATAGAGGCTGCTGCCCACTAGATAGGTGGTGATAGCGAGCATGTCCCACATCAACGGGGATTGAAAATTCGGCCACAGGTGGCGGTTATTGGGGTAGGGGAACATCCAGATGACTTTCCACAAGCGTCCCACATGAATCATGGGGTACATGCCGGCCATCATCAGGGCGAAGGCGGTCATCGCCTCTGCGCCGCGTGTGATAGGCCGCCGCCAATCCGCTTTAAAAATACGCAAAACGGCCGAGATCATTGTTCCTGCATGGCTAATACCCACCCAAAACACAAAGGTGGAGATATACATGCCCCAATAGACGGGACGGTTGATGCCGGCAACGCCGAATCCCCAGCGAATTTGGTATCCCCAAGCGTACAAGCCCCAGAAGAACACGGCCGTTAACACAGCCAGCGTCCCCCAGAACAGCGGTCCCGTTCTTTTCATCGGTTCCAACATCAAAGCGTTTAGCTCATCGTCAGAGACAGTGGTCAACAAGAGTTGATCTTGTACATCTTCTGGCACGATTACGCCATCGCTCTTTCTAATTCTTTTAATTTTAGACACGAGTTTCGCCTCCTTTGAGATAGATAACTGCCGGCCCTGTACCTAAGTTATCGAGCAAGCGGAAAGCACGGGAGCTGCGAGCCTCTTGACTGACTGCACTTTCGGAATCGTTCAAATTTCCAAAGGTGAACGCATCAGTCGGGCAGGATTGAACACAAGCGGGCGCAATTTCTCCATCTTGTACATCGCGTCCCTCTGCCTTTGCATCCTCTTGGGTGCGGCGGATACGCTGTACGCAAAAGGTGCATTTTTCCATAATACCGCGTGAACGAACCGTCACGTCAGGATTAAGCTGTTCGGCTAAAGGTTCGGGATAGATGGGGTCAAACCAATTGTACATGCGTGTTTTGTACGGGCAGGCCGAGCCGCAGAAGCGAGTACCGATACAACGGTTATAAATCTGGCCGTTCAACCCCTCATCGCTGTGATAAGTGGCGTAAACGGGGCAGACCGCTTCGCAAGGTGCGTCGGTGCATTGTTGGCACATGACAGGCATGAATTTTGCTTTGACATTGGGGTATTCCCCTTCCCAATACCGTTCGATACGCAGCCAATGGGCAGAACGGCCGTATGCCGTCTCTTCTTCGCCCACCACTGGGACATTATTTTCAGCATGACAAGCGACAACACATGCCTGACACCCGGTACATTTATCCAAATCAATAGATAAACCCCAGCGTGTTTCAGCAGTTGTCTCCCCGCCATGCCCGCCGCCTTCATTTTCGGGCGTATTAAGTGAGTTCTTCTTTGCCGTGGCCATGTAAACTCTCCAATCTTGCTAACTTCTCTTTTCGTCCAGTCCGTTCGATGCGAACGCGAGCAGATGCCCACGCTAACGCCCCCGTCTTTGGATCGGTTATCGTTCCCACTAAATCCATCGGATTGCTGCCGCGTTTTTGGGCGTAACGGCCGTAATCCTCATGCCCTTGTCCCACCGGAATCGCCACCACATCGGGGCGGATGCCGGGATAGACAACAACGCGGGCTTCAATCTCCCCATTTGGCGAGATGATTTTGACAACATCATTATCATGCACCCCATATTTGTGAGCCGTTTGGGGGTTCATCTCAACCCATGTATTCCAAGCCGCCGTCGTCATCGGATCGGGAGCCTCTTGCAGCCATGGCAAGTTCGCGCCCCGTCCATCACTCAAGCTGACGCTCGGATAAGGATGGAGGAAGAGGGGGTATTCCCGTGCCCTGCCATCAAAATTAGGAGCGGCGACGGGGAGCGGGCTGTTTTTGAACCCAACAGCTTCTGGTTCGGCACTCAATTTTTTGTTTGCCCACCAGCCGCCATGTTGACGGAACGCTGCCCAGAACTCTTTGCCCGTTTTTGTCGTGTATGGAGTAAGACTGGAGCCGTAAATAGAGCCGCTCATATCTTCCATAAACAGGATTTCGCTTTCCCACGGCAACGCTTTTGCCGCCGCGCCGCCCATCTCTTTTGCCAACGCCATGATCACTTCCGTTGTTGAACGGGTGTCGTACATGCGCTCGACGATGGGTTGCTGGCTGGCAACGGCTGGCCGGTCGCCGCCTGATGAGGCGACTTGGTAGCCCCAGCTTTCCAGATAGGTGTTATCGGGCAGGATGAGATCGGATTGAACGGCCGTTTCATCCACAAATGAGCTAAACGAGACAATATAAGGAACGTTGGCGAGTGCCTCTTTGAAAGCGGCCGCTTGCGGCAGTTCAAAAACTGGATTTGCGCCATGTACAAACAGAATCTCGACTTCGCCCCCATTCATCCGCTCAATCAACGCCTCCACATCGGCGAAGGAGTTGGGCATCGGGGCTGCTTCCAACGCTTCCGCTGGAGAATTGGGTGAGATATACACGCCCCCTTCTCGTCCCAATTGGTTCAAAATAAGATTGAGGGAGTGAATGGCTAAATAGCTGTCATACCCATTGCTGTGTCCTGCAGGAGTGCCGCCGGGAACGACGACTGGGTGGTCAGCATTTGCTAATATGCGAGCCATCTTCTTCAAGGTATCCAACTCTATACCGCTTGCATGAGCGATCTCTTTTATATCTATATTGTGGTACATGCCAGAGAAGGAGCCGCCGCCAAGAATTTTCCCTAAGGCGAGAGCGACGAGACCGTCCATTCCCGGCCGAATCGGTACCCATTGATCGGCTGTGGCCGCTGTGGCCGACATGCGCGGCTCAAATTGAACCAGATAGCCGCGCCCGCCCGTCTGGCCGCGAAACTTGCTGTAAGCACGGCTGTAAGAGACGGGAGACATCCACGTTTCGACGAAATTGGCACCAAATGAGAAGATCACGTCAGCGTTAGCGATGTCATAAATCGGTTGCTGCATCGTGCCAAACAATTTCTTGGCCGCTTTTGCGCTCGTTGCCCGCCCTTCGAGGGCGGCGTGTAAATCGTATTGCAACGGCGGCGGTGCGCCAATCGCTTCCAGCCAGCGGCTGGTGACATAATAGAGATTGTCGGCCATTACGCCGCCAAAAAAAATGATATTGGCGGGATCGGCTGCTTCTATTTTGTCCATCAGGCTGCTTAACGCTGTTTCCCAATGGAGGGGTTCAAAAATGCGTGATTCACGGCCGTTTTGTTTGACAGCATTTCGCAGACGGTCGGGGTTATAGAGAGCTTGCAAGCCTGCTTGTCCCCGCGCACATGTTTTGCCATCATTGAGTGGATAGCTGGGATTCCCTTCGATTTTCTTCGCACGGCCGTTAATCGTCCGCACCATAATTCCACATCCAGCCGCACACATACGGCATGTTGTCGCATACCATGTTGCTTTGCCCGGTAATGCCTCTTCTGGCGGCACAACATACGGTTCAAAATGTTCACCGACTTTTTTAGCCGCGACGGGCATCGCACCAACAGTTGCTCCTGCTGCTGCCGCCCCGCCAACCAGCTTCAAAAAACTTCGGCGTGATAATGTTGCTTTCTTCATAGTATATCCTTCGGAGTTTGCAAGTTTGCAAGCCTGCAAGTCTGCAACTTCACCTGCACACCTGCACACCTGCTACTTATGACATACAAGACAATCCCACAAATGCGGGGCAATATCTTCATGTTGTTGTTCGTGACAATCCAGACACCAGCCCATGTCCATTTTTTCCATTGGTGCTGCTAAATCCATCTCGCCGATGTCGCCATGACACTCTTCACAAGCCAAGCCGCTGATCACATGCGGTTGATGGCTGAAATAGACAAAATCAGGCTGTTTATTGACCCGTTCCCACGGGATGGGTTCATTATTGTTCCAATATTCAGTGACAAGCTGTACGTCAGCGTTATCTGTGGCGATGGTTTGGTGACAACCGATACATTTTTGTACCGATGGCACACCTGCCACAGGTGAACGCCCTGCATTAGAATGACAATACAGACATTCCATACCCGCATCAATGTGGACTTTGTGGCTGTAATCCACAGGTTGACTTTCAGACGCACCAGCCGATTGTTGGCTATAATAGCCGCCGACCAAAACGGCCGTGACCAAAAATACAGCCAGTAAAATAAATGGAACTTTCCGTCGTTTAACTTGAGCCATAATGTTCCTTTGAGAGTTTACAAACCTGCAAACTTGCAAACCTGCACGTTTGCTACTCTGTCCCGCCCCCGTCTCCAATGTGACTGTTCTCTTCTTGTTGTTCATACTCTACAAGAGAACTTAACAATGCCTCTGCCTGATGTTTTCCTTCTTCATCGTCAGTCATGCCGATGTAGATGGTCAGGTCAGCGGCGGCGGCAGGCAGATTGCTTAAATTCATATAGGCGACAGCCCTGTTGAAGTAGGGGGCTGGCGCATCGGGTGAAAATTCAATCGCTTTGTGGAAATCTTCCAGAGCCTTATCATTTTCGCTTTTTTCTAAATATAAAACGCCGCGATTAAAATAAGCGGCCGTCAGCTCTGGATTTAACTCCAGCGCGTAACTAAAATCTTCCATCGCCAAATCGGGTTCGCCCATATTAAGGAACGCTTGACCGCGATTGACATAGGTGGCTGCATAACCAGGGTCTAATTCAATTGCTTGATTAAAATCTTCGAGAGCCGTTGCCGGCCGCCCCATTGTGGCGTAAGTGGTTGCCCGTGCTGCAAACAGTTCGGGCATATGGGGGTTAGCCGAGATGCCGCTCTCAAAAGCGTCTAACGCATCGGCATAATCGCCTCGTTCAGCATGAATAATACCTTTGTAATAATACGCTTGCGCCGCCGCATTCACATCAGAAGCGATGGCAATATCTAATGATTCTAACGCTTCGTCTACCTCACCCCGTCCAGCTTGCTCTAACGCTAGTTTGATAAAGTCATTGGTAGAACCGTTTTCGTTTTCGGTCTCTGTTGTGTCTGTAGTTGTGGGAATGTCGTCGTGGTAAGGATCGGATGAGGAACGGTTATATAACCATAATCCGCCGCTTATGATGATTAATGCGGCTCCTATTCCGATAATAAGCCATTGCCAAGGGAAGGAACGGCCGTTTTTAGGGAGTGTTTCTTTTGTCATTAACTAGCCTCATTTGAATTTAGTGAAGAAAGCAGTGTTGAACACCTATATTAACACGTTGATCTTTTGTCTTGTTGTTATGAGAACGGTCTGTAGATTTACAAACTACACTGGCTTCCTACTCTAATTTCGTTAAAATACTCTGTCAGCTTAGGCGAGCAAGTGTCCGCACCCTTACCCGCCAATGCTAACGAGAAAGGTACAACCATCTCCCAAATGGTTGTACCTTTTTTTGTCGACTTCATCCTAACGCTTTCCCCTTATGGGAAGAGCATTAGGATGAAGATTGGTCATACTACTCTTTCTTTGACATAAACATGCCGCCAGCACCGATGAGTGCACCGCCGATCAAAGCAAGAATAACGTAAAGAGAGTTGCCGCCGCCAGATTGCTCGGCTGCGCCGCTATCTTCTGGCATAGATTCAACAGTCGCCTCTGCATTCGCCAATTCTGACTCTGCTTCGTCGCGTGCTGCTTCTGCTGCTGCCAAATCTGCTTCTAGGCTTTGAACTTCGTCATCACTGCCAGCCGCATCGGCTGTCAAGGTTGCGATCTCTTCTTGTGCAGTCATCAACTCTGCTGTTGCCGCTGCTAACTCATCAGCGTCGCCGCCGTTGACTGCATCTTTCAACAGTTGGTTCATCAAATCAATGTGGTCATCGTTAGAAACGATTTCGCCATATTTGGCGACAACTGCGTCGGTCCAGAAGTCGCTGTCAGCCATATTGGTATGGCAGCCCATGCAGACACCAGTCCGTTCCATACGGTCACGCTGGTCTTGCGTGAGTGGGCCTGATGCCGGCCAGTGAGAGCCAACCGTTTGCATCTGTTCGCCTGTTTCTGGGTCAACAACCTGCGTCAAATCCATTGGTAAATCAGGAATCGCCTGAATTTGGGTCTGATATTGTTGTGGCAAGATGTTGCCGTCATTGTCACGCAAATCAACCACGAATCCATCGTCGTATCCCAACATGAACTTGCCGCCGCCTTCGCCATATCCCAATGCTTTGGGATCGCTATGGCATGATTCACAGGAGCGGGCTTCACGACCAACCGTATGCGGTTGTGCGGGAGCGATATCCAAGCCGCGTTGACCATTCTCGCCGCCGCCTTCTTCGCCGGGCAGAGTGTGCCCGATCACGTTATTGGCGATATTTGTGCCATCGGGGCCGATAACGGTGTAGATGACTTGGCAGCCAGGAATAATTGGGGTGACGCGCCCTTCACCATTGATACCGAGAATGGGGTTTTCCCAACGGAGGAAGGAGCGGCCTTCATGGATTTTACCGGGAAGAACGAGGCTCTTGTCGGCAACACCGCTTGCATTGCGGGAGTTACCAACAGCAACCCAATCTGTACCTGCTTGGCCTTCGGAGTAATCAGCGGTGACGTGGCAGCCGTAACATTGCGGTGCCCAATCTGCGTGACAGGAGTAACATTCTAATTTGTCTTTATGCGCTTGGATTTTATCCATCGCTACTTCTGCGTCGCGGGATTTCCATGTGCCAGCTTCTTTGATACCTTTCAAGGTGGGAACGGTGTAGTCACGTCCTGTTGCTGAATGGACAACAACGTCATCGCCGCGCCGTACGATATTACCAAATGGATTGCCGCGTGCGGTAAGAATGTAGCCGTCTTCGACATCATACTCTGTGCCAAAGTCCATACCATCTAATGTTTCTGTTGTTGTGCCGCGTGCGTCTTCGGACATGACACCAGCAAGTAACTCTTCGCCGAAGCCGATGGGGAGTTCCCATGGATAAGCGTCGGTTGTGCCGTGACAGTCAGAACATTCGATCTCGACCTGTGCCAGCGTGGTGCCGAACAGGTTGCCGTCACCGTGCATGTCGATGCTGGTGTGGCAATCTTGGCAGAGCATTCCGCCTTCGGGGTTGCCATCGCGGCTGATGGGATCGTGATGTAGGTCGTCTTTGATGTAGAGGTATTTTTTGGTGTGCAGTTTTGGCTGTCCCATACCTGTTTCATCGGTTGGCGTGCCATAGGGGAATTCCATGATACCTTCAAAGCTTACGCCAATACGCTTGCCGCGATTATGGCATGAGTTACAGGTCTCAACGGGGATGCCGCCTGTTTCGCGTGTACCTTGAATTTTGTGGCTTAACATATGGCCGGGTTCGTCAACGGGGATGGTCGGATCGCCGCCCTCATAGAAGCCTTCGTTGCTATAGAGGATGTGGCAGGAGGAGCAGCCCATGCCGCGCCAATCGCCGCGCTTGTCGCGGGGCGGTGTACCAACGTGACAGCGTTGGCATTGGTTGCGTTGATAGGTGAAACCAGCTAATTCTGGGTTGGCAACGATCTCTTCTACGGTTGGATTGGGCATCTCATCCATGTGATTCAGAATTTGATCGGGATACGCTTCGATGAGTGCTTCCATATACGCTTTGTAGGTGTCGGTGCCGAAGATGGGTGTTGGGCCGTCGGTGTCGTCGATGGTGTAGTTGCCGTATTTATGTTCGCGTTCTTCACCATATTCGCCATGGATGCCCCATGCCCACATATTACCTTGAATTTTACCTGCTTCGGTGTTCATTAAGGAACGTTCCATCGCGTAGGTGTAATCCAGATGACATTGACCACAAGTTTGATCGGCGACATTGTTTGCGCCGGGATCGGGGAAGAATTCCCCTACTTCGGCAACCATATGAGCTGCATCTGCGTCGGTCGCGTCTTCATCGCCGCCATGACAGACAACACATCCGCCTTGATTATCGATTTGTCGTCCCATATCTGATTCTGGATCGACAATATCTTCAATACCTTCATGGCAGGAAAGACAGCCTTCGGCTGCTTCGTCTTGGGCTGCGGGTGCGCTCATTTTTACTGAGGCAACGGCCGTTGACGTACTTTCATCTGCCGAAGAAGCCAATGCGATACCAACTGCTGTCAACAAAATGACGAGAGCGGCTACGATAGGGAGTGAATATTTCTTCATGATTATTTCTCCTTTGTCAATAGGATTCCTATTGACTACCATCAGCGTTATTGGGTTTTTATAGATGCACTACCGCTGATTTCATATAGTGCATTGTAATTTCTGCAAATTTGTCATTACAACTTCCATCTATGATTGGATATTTGCCAGAGAATTTAAGTTCTGCTTAATAAATATCTCCGCTGCGGACAAATCATTTTGTATGACAAACAATACTGGGTGGCATTGTTTGTTATCAATGTCATCTACAGACATTTCTACAATGCTATTTATTTTGCCGTATAGTTGGCAAAGTCGAATCACCCTATAGGGTGGTGTGTCATCATCCTATAGGATGATATTCGTTGGGGGGGGATAACAGAGATACAATGAGTTGGAGGGTGGAGATGGAGGATGGAGATAGAGGGTAGGGCAGGTTTACAATAGCATGCACATTTGCAAATCTGCATATTTGCACAATGTTTGATCGAATTCGGGCAAAATTATTAGTGGCGTTTTTGATTGTGGTTATGGTTCCGTTGATTGGTACGGGGCTGTATGGCAATTGGGTGACGAGCCGTATTATTAGTGAACGGGCTGTCGAGTCGGCGCGGAATGATGTGCGCTTGCGGACGGAGCAGATCGCGGCGTTTTTGAATCATGTGCGCGGGGATGTGTTGTACGTTTCTCGTTTGGACAGTTTGCAGTTTTTAGGTGAGGCATTGAGTGTAAATGATGAGGAGATGATTGGTTTTTGGCGCAAGCAGGCACAGCGCGAATTTTTGATTTTCTCAGCTTCCCGTCCCGCATATTATCAGGTGCGGTATTTGGATGCGTCTGGACAAGAGCAGGTGCGTGTGGATTCCGACGGCCGTTTTTCTGAAGCCATCCATACAGAAAGTTTGCAAAACAAAGGGGATAGATATTACTTTCAAGAAGCGATGAAGCTGCCGCGCGGCGGTATTTATGTCACCCCGCTTGATTTGAACCGCGAAAATGGTGAGATTGAAAAGCCATATATCCCTGTCATTCGGTATGCGACACCGATGTATGATGACGAAGGGCAGCAGCGGGGCATTTTAGTTATTAATGTGTATGCCGATTCTTTCCTTACTTTTGTGAACGGGGATAATCAAACGGAGGAACCGCTTATCATGGTCAGCCAAGATGGGTATTATTTGGTTCACCCTGACCAATCACGTTTGTGGGGGGATGCGAGCGGGTTGGGGACGGGTAAAAACCTCTTACAAGATTATGGTGAGCAGGCGGATGGTATTTTGTCGGGGGAAGAGGGGTTGTATCAAACATCGTCGCAAGTTGTGGTGTATACGCCGCTTTATCCAGTACGTTCTGATCGGGATAAGTATTGGGTTATTATGCGGGATTCGCCAAAGTATTCGATGTTGGGGGCGGTGAATGAGTTTCGGGTAACGGCCGTTGCTATTCTCATTCTGGCTACTTTTGTAGCGATGATGATGGCCTTTGCCCTTGCTAATCAATTATCGGCCCCCATTTTGCAATTGCAGGAAGGGGTGGAGCGGTTTAGCCAGGGTGAGCTGGATGAGCCGATTCCAGTAAGAACGGGTGATGAAATTGGGCAGTTGACGGCTGCTTTTAACCAGATGGCTGGTAAAATCAATACCCATGTCTCCCAATTGAAAAAGTTGAATATCAGCAGCCAGCGTGTCAGTTCAGGCTTGAATAGACAAGCGACGTTGACCGCTATTTTGGAATCAGTTGACGATCTGTTTGGAGCTGATTGTTCGGTTATAAGTTTTATGGAAGCGGGGCAAACAGCTATGCCGCTTTTGGAGATGGCGATTGGTGATGAAGTGTGGCTGGAGCGGCGGGGGTCGAAAACGGCCGTTGCTGCTGGACGGAAAACGGTGGCGATTTCCACTTGGTCGTCGGGAAAATTAGAAGATGACGGCTACTTCTGTTACGCACCGTTGCAAATTAACCCTGAAAATCAAGGATTGATCGAGCTGTACAGCGACGATTCCGCCTTGCGCGAACCAGCATGTGGGAGTCTGCTCTTTACCTTGGCGGTCGAATCCTCCATCGCCCTTGAAAATATCACCCTGTATGAGACAGTTGATAAGCATAAAGAGCGGCTGGAAAATTTGGTGGAGCAATTGATTGACGCGCAGGAAGCGGAACGTAAATATGTCGCTTATGATTTGCACGACGGCCTTATTCAATATCTGGTGGCAGCGCGGATGCACCTTAGCAAATTAAGCGCAATTTGCAAAGATGATGCCAAGCGGGAAGCGTTGCGTGAGACAATGGAACATTTGACACAGGCGGTGCAAGAGGGGCGGCGTGTTGTGGAAGGTCTGCGGCCAACATTGCTCGATGATTTGGGCTTGATTCCCGCTCTGCACGCATTGGCACGGGACGTGGCGCGGGTTGCTGGCTGGGATGTCACATTTGATGATCATCTGGGGGAGAATCGTTTGTCGCCTGCGGTTGAGTTGACCGCTTTTCGGGTGACACAAGAGGCGTTGAGCAATGTACGCAAGCATGCGGATGCGTCGGCGGTGACGGTTCGATTGATAGAGGAACACGGCCGTCTCTTCGTGTCAGTTCAAGATAATGGTATCGGATTTGATCAAGATAAGTTGGAACAGTACAGCCAAAGTTTTGGTCTGACCAGCATGAAGGAGCGGGCGGCGATGCTGGGCGGAAAATTTGAAATCGAAAGCAAAAAGGGGGCGGGAACGGCCGTTAAACTGGAAATACCGATTGAACAATGAGCAATGAACAATTGTTCATTGCTATTTTTGTATCTTCTCAGTATTCTAAGGAGACTTGACAAATTAGGAAAATTTGTCAAGTCTTGTCCACGATTTATTGAGAAGACACCTATTTTTATTATGGACGATAAGAAAATTCGCGTAGCAATCGCAGATGATCATGGGGTAGTGCGGGCTGGAATTATTAGTTTGTTAGAGGATTCCGGGCTGAATGTGGTTGGATCGGCGAGCGATGGCTTTGAAGCGGTTGAATTAGCGCGTGAACTGCTACCCGATGTCATGCTCTTGGATATTCGTATGCCCAATATGGATGGATTACGCGCGTTGGCAGCGATCAAGAGCGAAAACCCGCAAATAATCGTCCTTATGTTGACCACCTATGCCAATCCAGAATATCTAGCACGGGCGGTCTCGTTGGGAGCGGCGGGGTATCTATCCAAAGAGGTCGATCCGCAGCGGATTCCCCGCGCGGTGCGGACTGCGGCGGCGGGCGACTCTTTGCTGGATCGTGACTTATTGTTAGCGGCATTGGAAAGCGGGCGAACGGCCGTATCCACACGAACAAACTCAGCCATCCCGTCCATCCCCATCCCCACGCCCACGCCCGAACCGACCGAACTGCCCGCCGAAACATTGACCGACAAAGAGACGACAATTCTCAAACTCATCGTCTCTGGGTTGAACAATGGTGCCATCGCCGACACACTTTCCATCAGCATCAGCACGGTCAAAACGCATATGCGTCACATTTTCCGTAAATTAGGCGTTTCTGATCGGACGCAAGCGGCCGTTTGGGCGATGAGGCATGGGGTGGCAAAATGATCAATGGTCAATTGAGTAGAAAAAATGGTCAATTGCCCACGGATCATCATTGACCATTGACAAGCCGTTGGCTTCCCGTTGTGTAAAAACGGCCGTCTCCCCATAAAATCCCCCCATGTTCAAACTCACATTGCCCGCAAATATCCTGCTGGGCATCTCATGGCTCTGGCTGTATCGCCCTGTTTTCAATTATTTACAGGTTATTTTTCAGCGGGAAGATTTTCGTACTAACCAGATTGTGCTGCTATTGCTGCTTGTGTTGTTGGCGATGCAGGTGCGGGATAATGGGGAACGGCCGTTTTCCCGTTTTCTTTCCCCGCCGCACAAAAGCCATTTGCCTCTTTTATTGCTGCTTGGCGCGTCCATCACCTTTTTAATTGGTGAGCGATGGTTGAACGTCAACACCATTTCCGCCGCGCTCTGCTTTTTGAGCGGCTATGGGCTGCTCGGTTTATGGATGTCTCCCGCCGCATGGCGAAAAGGGCTGCCCGCCGCCCTGTTGCTCGTCGGCGTACTTCCGTTTGGCGAGCATCTGCAAACCTTTGTCGGCTATCCGTTGCGCTACTTCTCGGCTGAACTGGTGCGGCAAGGATTGGCCGGTTTGCACATCGCCTCACTCGGCACGGAGACGATTTTGGTGTTGGAGAATGGAGTCGCCCTCATTGATTCCCCGTGCAGCGGCATCAAGAGCATTTGGACGGGGACGCTCTTCTTTTTGGCGGCGATTTGGCTGGAAAAACGGCCGTTGCGCCTCAATCTTCTCCCCATCTACACCCTGTTCATCACCCTTTTACTGCTCTCCAACATTATCCGCATCGCCCTTCTGGTGCTGGCTGGACAGGTGATGAACTGGCCGACAGTCGCCCGTCTTATTCATTTGCCATTGGGCGTGTTGGGCTTCGCGCTCGCCTGCATTGCAGTGCTGATGCTCGTCCGCCGTCTGCCCGCTCATCCCATCCTGCCCCAAACGCTCCCGCCGACAGCCCCATCCCTCACCCCTATGCTGCTCCTCACTTTATGGGGGATGGCGGCCATTTATACGCCCCGTCCACCGACTGTTTTTGCTGTGGATGAAACGGCCGTTTTCCACTTTCCCGCCGACATGCAGACAGAACTATCCCCCTTGAAGGCGGACGAGGAGGCGTGGTTTAAGAAAGATGGAGCCGATATGGCCGTGCGTTACACATTTCAATGGCACGCCCTCAGCGGCTCGATGATTCTCGTTAGCAGTCACACATGGCGCGCCCACCATCGCCCCGAACGCTGTTTTGAAGTGTACGGCTTGGCGATTGAACGCTCCGTCACTTTTCTGGTTGATGAGCAATTCCCTGTCAAACAGGTCACCTTTGCCAACAATGGGCGGCAAGCGGCGTATTGGTTCCAAACGAATGACCTCATCACCGACGATTACGGCACCCGCATCTGGCATGACCTGCCGCCTGAGCGGAGCCGCTGGCTGCTTGTCTCTATTTTATTTGATGATAAAACGGGTGTTACAACAGAGGAGGAAAATGAATTTTATAGAATGGTTGAGGGAGCAGTCCACGAACTGCTCCTAGCTGAATTTAAGCAAGGATTGGTTCTTCCTGACGCATAATTAGATTGCTGAATGGTAATGATGCTAAGGAATAAGACTTTATTAACTTACCCGTTTTGCCGATATTTGAGTTTTGTCGTCCCCCACCCTAACCCTCCCCCGAAGGGGGAGGGAACTTGCTCCCTCTCCCTTTGGGAGAGGGTTGGGGTGAGGGTAAAACTCCAAAGTTAAATGGG
>WFSA01000073.1 GCA_015486215.1 Anaerolineae bacterium
CCCCAACCCTCTCCCAAAGGGAGAGGGAGCAAGTTCCCTCCCCCTTCGGGGGAGGGTTAGGGTGGGGGACGACAAAACTCAAATATCGGCAAAACGGGTAAGTTAATAAAGTCTTATTCCTTATCGACAATTATTCTTTATTCGTATTTAGGATACTTTTATGAAATTACGCAATTTAAGCCTTAGCATAAAACTAACAATCGCGTACTCTTTGTTAATTTTGCTTGTTTCATCTATCTTGACCTACGGTTTATATTTAGAGGTACAGACATCACATCAAGCCGTTTTTCAAGAGCGCCTGCGTGATATTATCAACTTCTCGCTTCCTTTAGTAGATGGCGACTATCATGGTTTGATCTTATCTGCCGATGATGAAGATACCCCTTATTACGAAGTAATTTTTAACAGATTGCACAGTATCCATGAAACAAGCCCCGTAATTTCCCGTATTTATACGATTCGTCAAGATGAAAACGGCCGTTTTTCCTACATTGTAGATACCTCCTCTACTCCTGTACCCGACCAGCATACCCATAATACAGAAACCCCGCCTGACCTAGATCAACACATCCATGTTGGCGAACCGTATGATCGATTCAGCCCCTTACTCAACTCCGAAATAACCGACCTGCAAATTGAGGAATCTAATTACACCGACAACAGTGGAAATGTTCTATTACGCGGATACGCCCCTATTATTGACCAATTTGACCGTATCAACGGCATATTGGTAATAGAACTTGATACATCCCCCATTCGTGCCCGCCAAAGACACGCCGTGCAAATGGCGATCATTACCTTTACAACCACAATCCCGCTTGCATTATTCTTGGGATGGCGATTAGCAAAACATTTGACATCCCCTGTTGAAGACCTTCTTGAGGGCGCACAGCGCATAGCACAAGGAGATTTAAGCCACCCCGTACCCGTACACAACCTTGATGAACTTGGACAATCGGCCGTCGCTTTCAATACCATGGCCGACCGCTTGCGCGAGATGTTACAAACCCTTGAATACCGCGTTTCATACCGCACACAACAGATTGAAACAGCATTAGATGTCAGCCGGCAATTGGCAAGCGTATTAGATATGGACACCTTAACCCAAAACGTTGTCAATATCGTCAAAGAATCATTTGATTTTTATTACGTTCAAATTTATCTACTCGACGAAGCACAAGAGAACTTATATGTAGCAGCAGGGTATGGCAAACGGGGACAGGCAATGATAAGGCAGCACCATATCCCATTTAATGCCACAAAGAGCCTCGTCGCCCAAGCCGCTCAAACAAAATTACCTGTAATCGTCAGCAATACCCATACCACCGAAGAGTGGCTTCCTAACATATTGTTGCCCGACACCGCATCTGAGATTGCTGTACCCATCATTTTAAATGGCAAAGCATTAGGCGTTTTAGACGTGCAAGAGGATGAAATTGGCAGCTTAGGGGATGAACAAGCGAGCCTTATACAAATTTTGGCCGCACAGATAGCCATAGCAATGCAAAGAGCGCAGCTTTTTGCTCATGTGGAGACTGCATTAACAGAAGTAGAAAAAAGTAATCAAGAGTTAGCTGAGATTAACAAAGAGTTAGATCAATTTGCCTATATCATTTCCCATGATCTAAAAGCCCCTCTCCGCGCTATCAACAATTTATCCCAATGGATTGAAGAAGATATGGGGGAGGATTTACCAGAAGATGTTCAGACAAATCTAAAGCTAATGCGCCAACGGGTAGGGCGTATGCAAAAGCTGATTAATGGTGTTTTAGAATACTCACGAGCGGGACGTACAGAAACTCCAGACACATCAGTCAATGTACATACGCTATTAACTGATGTGATAGATATATTGAGTCCGCCACCTGAATTAAGGATCTCTATTGGGCAAGATATGCCCACACTATTTACCGAAGAGACTAAATTAGAGCAAGTTTTCAGCAATCTAATCAGCAATGCGATTAAATACCATGACCGTACTGACGGCCATATTGAGATAACCGTTCAACCACATAATGAGTTCTATCAGTTTACAGTCAAAGATGATGGGCCAGGCATTCCAGAAAGCCACCATAAACGCATTTTTGATATTTTTCAGACAATTTTATCCCGCAATACCGACGAAAGTACAGGGGTAGGATTAGCAGTTGTTAAGAAAATTGTAGAAGAACAAAAAGGAGATGTTTGGGTAGAATCAATTAATGGCAAAGGATCATCATTCCACTTCACTTGGCCGCGCAGTTTAAATGGAGGTGAGCAGAATGCTTAAACATCTGAGTGTACGCGGAAAAATGATAATGATGCTTACTCTAATCACTGTAAGTGCCAGCCTTATCACATATTTAGTTCCAAGGGCGAGTTATAAACCGATTATAGATATTATAATTCCCAGACTCTCTATCACCCATAAGGTAGACAATTTAGTTCTCCAGATTCAGGAAGAGATGACGCAATCTATCATTTCAAACGAGACAAGTAGTATAGGGCATATTGAACTATATATTGCTGAGTTGGAGACTCTCAAAAAAGAAGCTGCCCCATTTTTAGAAAAAGTGGATGAAGATGCTGTGGTATTCCAAACATTATTCAATCAAGCTGAACAAATTAGCCAGAAATCGTATGCGATTATTACGGCACACCAACAAACGATAGAGATGTTAGAAGGAATGAAGCCTCTAAGTGATGATGCCCGTGATTTATTTGCAACGCATGATGTTAGCATTACAAACCTGTTACAAGAAGGAACTACTGAGGAGGATATATTTGATAGGAAATTATTACAACAAATTTTTCTTACTAGACAATTTATCGAAAGTTTCTACGCCGTTCGCTTAGAAACGATTGAATATATTGCTAACAGTGAGGATGATGCGTTTGAGGAAAGGGAACACGAACTTTTAAAATTAGATGAGACGTTGGCGGAATTAGAATCAATTATTACTGCGAATGATTCTGATTTTATGCTAGACACAGAGTTAATTGCAAATTTTACACAGATCAGGAACCGTATAACGGCCGTTTCCACTAATACTGTCAATACCCATAAAACAACGCTTGGCTTACTTGATGAATTGGAACTCCTTAAATTTGAGTTCAACAAAACCTCAACCATTATTCAGGATAAAATTGAGAAAAGTCTAGGTGATGGTTTAAAATCACTTGCTATCACGCTTTTGCTTATAGCTATTATACTTCCAACCAGCGCATCTACTATAGGATTGATTGCTGTAAACAAGATCATTGTACGGCCGTTAGAACAACTATCACACTCCGTCCAAAAATTCGGCAAAGGGGATATGAGTGCGCGTGTTCACATAAAAAGCAATGATGAGATTAGCAGATTAGGAAACACATTTAACCAAATGGCCGTTCAACTGCAAAAAAATTTCTCCGACGCGACTAAACGGATCGATGAGCTGCAGAAAACAAAAGACCGTCTGGAAACAGCCAATTTAGAGCTGGAACAGTTTGCCTATGTTGCCGCCCATGACTTAAAGTCGCCATTGCGGGCTATTGCCAATCTAGCCGAATGGTTAGAAGAAGATATAGATGATGCCGCATTAACCGATGAAACACGCCGCTATCTGCAACTCCTGCACGCGCGTGTACATCGTATGGAATCACTCATTGATGGTTTACGCACCTATTCTCGCATTGGCCGCATAAATAGTAATGCCGAAATCGTGCATACAGAAAAAATCGTACGTGCGGCCGTACATTATCTCGATACTCCTGAGCAATTTACATTAAAAATCCCACCCGATATGCCCGTATTCAACACATATCCGAAGGATTTAGAGCAAGTCTTCTTCCAACTTATTAGTAATGCTATTAAATATAATCATCGTCCAACTGGACAGATTGAGGTCACATGGAAAGAAAATGATGATTTTTATCTATTTACTGTCAGTGATAATGGGCCTGGTATTGAACCTGAATATCACAATAAAGTGTTTTCCATCTTCCAAACGCTAGAAACCCGTGATAAAGTTGAGAGTGTTGGGCTTGGCTTACCATTGGTTAAAAAGTTAGTTGAACATCATGGCGGTAAAGTAAATATGGAATCGGCCGTTGGCGAAGGTGTAACCATTCACTTTTCTTGGCCTAAATAAAAGATACATACAATAGAGGGGACATACCTTATATGAAAAATAACACCTTTAGTATTATGCTTGTAGATGATGACGAAATAGATGTGATGAGCGTCACTCGTGCCTTCAAAAAATTGAATATCACTAACCCTTTGTATGTAGCGAACAATGGAGTTGACGCATTAGCCATGTTGCGCGGCGAAAGCCGCCCCCAAATATCACCCCGTATCATATTGCTTGATCTAAATATGCCCAAAATGGGCGGCATCGAATTCCTAGAGCAGCTACGAAAAGATCAAACATTACACGCCATCACCGTAGTTATATTAACCACCTCTAATGAAGATCGAGACCGCATACAGGCGTATGATTTGAATGTGGCCGGCTACATTGTCAAACCAGTAACACCATCTAATTTTGTCAAAGCGATGGCAACTCTTAACAAGTATTGGACATTAAGCGAAACCCCGCACGATTAAACGTATTTTCATACAGAATTAGAGTATCCTCTCAAAAAAGCGGGGAAATTATTTTGTTTTTACTGTGACTACAGCGGATTATGAAAATAAACGGATGCTTTTTCGACTGCACCATCCGTTTATTTCTTCCATCCGTTGTAGTCACCCCACAATATTGAGAAGTTGCGAATTAGACATCGTTCATAAACTAAAAATTTTGCTTTATACTGATATCTTCTTGAAAAAACAGGACATGAGTACAGTAGATTGAGAAAAGAATAGATTTATTCATGGTACATATCTTCTCAATAAATCGTGGACAAGACTGGACAAATTTCATCAGCACTTTATTTTACACGAGTATCATTAGGGAAATTTGTCAAGTCTCCCCAGAATACTGAGAAGATACTCGAAAATCTTAAAAACCTGCGTCCTATTCCCCAAAAACTTAAGAAACGCCCCCAATACGGCATAAATTATAGAGAATGGTTCACTAAACGTTGAGCCGTTCTTCAAGTTCCAAACCATGATACGAATGATTGATATTATAGAAAAGAAACGGGACGGTGAAGCGTTAAGCCGCGATGATATTCGCGGTTTTATCACTGATTACACGAACGGAACCATACCCGATTACCAAACGGCCGCTTTGCTCATGGCAATCTACTTCAACAGCATGTCCCGCGAAGAAATTGTTGAACTAACAATGGCGATTGCCGAATCAGGCGACCAACTGGATTTGCACGATACCGTGCCGTTCGTCATCGACAAACACTCCTCTGGCGGCGTGGGCGACAAAACGACGCTGGTCGTGCAACCCATCGTCGCCGCTTGCAGTGTCCCCGTCGGCAAAATGAGCGGGCGCGGGCTGGGATTGACAGGCGGTACGCTCGACAAGATGGAAGCGTTCACCGGCTTCTCTTCGGCGTTATCTATGCCTCAATTCAAGCAGCAATTGGTAGAAATGGGGACGGCATTGGCAGGGCAAACGGCCGTTTTAGCCCCCGCCGACGGCAAACTGTACGCCCTGCGTGATGTGACCGGCACCGTCGCCAGCATCCCGCTCATCGCCGCCTCCATCATGTCCAAAAAGCTGGCCGCCGGCGCAGACGCGATTGTGCTGGACGTAAAAACAGGCAGCGGCGCATTCATGAAAACGCTCGAAGACGCGCAAACTCTCGCTCGTATTATGGTAGACATCGGCAACGATGCTGGCCGCAAAACAGTCGCCATCTTATCCGACATGAACCAGCCGCTCGGCCACGCTGTCGGCAACGCCTTGGAAGTAAAAGAAGCGTTGGCAACCCTGCGCGACGACAATCCCCCCGCTGATTTTTGGGCGCACTGTCTGGAAGTAGCGGGCAATATGTTACTGCTGGCGGGCAAAGCGGAGACGCTGGATGAGGCTAAAAAGATGGCAACGGCCGTTCGTAACAACGGCTCTGCCCTCGCCAAATTCCGTCAAATGGTCGTGGCGCAAGGGGGGGACGGCGCACAGGTGGACAACCCCGATCTGCTGCCACAATCCCCCGTCGTCGAAAACATCATCGCCCCCCGCGACGGCGTGATTGCGGCAATGGATACGGGTGCAATCGGCTACGCCAGCGTCCATCTGGGCGCGGGGCGGATGAAGAAGGGCGACCCGCTCGATTACGCGGCCGGCTTTGTCCTGCCGTGCAAAATCGGCGATGTGGTGAAGAAAGGAGATGAGTTGGGGGTTGTGCATGGGGAAACGGCCGTTAAAGTCCAACAAGCCCAACAAGAAATCCTCAACGCCATCACTTGGTCAAACGACCCCGTAGCACGACTGCCTCATTTTTACGGCCTCGTCCCCTGATGAGATAGAGAGGGTGGGAGATTACACCGTTCTCCAATCCCCCACCCTTCCCCCTCCTGTTTTCATAAATGCAAATAACAATTTGCAGTATCTTCTCAATAAATCGTGGACAAGACTTGACAGGTTTTCTATAATACTCTCGTGTAAAACGCGAGACTCTTATGAAACCTGTCAAGTCTTTGCCCCAATTTATTGAGATGTTACAGTACCATTAGGAAAATTTGTCAAGCCTCCCCAGAATGTACTCATGCCCCCAACTTTTTGAGAAGATACCTATTATCCACCTCACCATTACGCTGTAATACATACAGCGCATAAAAAGATGAAGAACAGAATGATACATATTATAATAAGGCCATTTATGAAAAATAATTATACGTTTGTCATTCTCGCCCCCACCCCCACCTTCGTGAGGATGGGGGCGAGAATGACAATGGACGAAGGGATGACCATCCCCAAATCCTCATTCCTTACTGTCCAATTTTGACGATGACTGCGTAGTTGCACCCAAAAATTAATATCCTCAGATTTTCTCTGATAATCTGAGGGTTATATTCTCTACACAAGTTTGCCCGCATCCCCCCTTCCACTATAATCCCTGCACAAAAAACAGACAAAATGACTGAAGATCACCGATCTCATATCCTTGACCCTCAGTCCTCATTTCGGAGAACCTATGGCACGCAGAGCAATTTTTCCATTTACCGCCATCGTTGGACAAGAGCGCATGAAACGCGCCCTCATTTTGAACGCTGTCAGCCCGCGTATCGGCGGCGTACTCATTCGCGGCGAACGCGGAACCGCCAAATCAACCGCCGCACGCGGCCTTGCCGCCCTTCTGCCCGACATTGATGTCGTCGCCGATTGCCGCTTCGGCTGCGATCCTAACCGTCCGCATACATGGTGCGACGAATGCCGCGAACGGCACGCCGACGGCAGAATTGAAGCGATCAACCGCAAAACCCCCTTCGTCGATCTGCCCGTCAGCGCGACAGAAGATCGCGTTGTCGGCACGTTGGATATCGAAAAAGCGATTCAGCGCGGCGAAAAACATTTTGAAGCTGGCGTACTCGCCTCCGCCAATCGCGGTCTGCTCTATGTGGATGAGGTCAATTTGCTCGATGATCATGTCGTCGATCTACTGCTCGATTCGGCCGCGATGGGTGTCAATGTCGTGGAGCGCGAAGGGATCAGCTTCACCCATCCCGCCCGCTTTGTGCTGGTCGGCACGATGAACCCCGAAGAAGGGGATTTGCGTCCCCAATTGCTTGACCGTTTCGCTTTTTCTACCCATATCAGCGGCTTGGCAGACACAAACCAGCGCGTCCAAATTATGGAGCGGCGCATCGCTTTTGAAATTGATCAAGAAGGATTTACAGCCGAGTGGCAAACGCAAGAACAAGCGTTATCCGACCAAATTTCACGCGCCCGCGAGATGGTAAAAGCGGTGACGTATACGCGCCGCAATCTCGTTTCCATCGCAGGGCTGACCGCTTCGATGAATGTAGACGGGCATCGCGCTGATTTGGTCATTTTACGCGGCGCACAAGCACATGCGGCGTTCAAGGGGCGCACCCGCATCATTGATGATGATATTATTTTGGCTGCCGAGCTGGCGCTGCCGCATCGGGTGAAGGGACGGCCGTTTCAAACGCAAGAGATCACCGCTGACACGCTAAGCGAAACGCTGGACGATGTTCAACAAGAGATCGGAGCCGATGGCGGCGAAGAGATGGATGACAACAGCCAACAAGAAAGTGGCAGTGAAAAAAAAAAGCTTTAGATTCGGATACAGATGAGGAGGCGGATACCGCCCAGACAGAAGCTGGCCCCCAAACGGTGCCAAACGAGGCACAAGACGGGCATTGGTGGGAAGGTGGTCAAAAAGTCGCCTCCAAACAAGAGTTTTCCGCCCGTCGCCTTGACACCCAGCTTGACCGCCTGACCCGCAAAACGGCCGGGCGGCGTTCCCAAACCAAAACAGACCGCAAGCGCGGTCATTACATCCAGTCGCGCATCCCGCGCAAAGACAAAGTGACCGATTTGGCGTTCGATGCCACCATCCGCGCCGCCGCGCCGTACCAGCAGCGGCGTGACCGCTCCAAACTCGCCCTCGCCCTGACAAAAAATGATTTGCGCGAAAAAGTGCGCGTGCGCCGCTCGGCCAATCTCATCCTGTTTGCCGTTGATGCCAGTTGGAGCATGGCCGTTTCTGAGAGAATGGAAGCGACCAAAGGGGCGATCATGTCCCTGTTGACGGACGCATACCAACGACGCGACCGTGTCGGCCTCATCGTTTTTAATAAAAATGATGCCCATTTGGTCCTAAAACCGACTAATTCAGTGATGTTGGCTAAAAACGCGCTGGCGGACATCGCCATCGGCGGCAAAACGCCGCTATCAGCTGGCCTGTCACTAGCGTATGATGTGTTTCGGAAGGAGTCGTACACCCATCCAGAGGTGCAGCAACTATTTATTTTGTTGACGGATGGGGCTGGCAATGTCAGTATCAGCCATCTGCCGCCCAAAAATGAAGCTTTGCAACTATCTACGATGATTGTAGAGGCAAATGTGCGCTCGGTGGTCATCAATATGGAGCATGCGGCGTTCGATCAAGGGTTGGCGCAAGAGTTAGCCGACCATCTGGAAGCCCCTTGCTATACGCTGGAAGATTTGCGGGCGGAGACGTTATATCAAGCCGTTTTGGATGAGATGAAGTAGGTCAAGTTTGCAAACTTGACCTACACAACACAAATTATGAGGTGATTATTTTAAAATCGATGCCTTAAAACTGCGCCCCTGTGACGGCCGTTTTACATCCAGAACATCCGCAATTGTGGCCGCCATGTCGGCAAATGTTTCCCGCACGCCGATGGCTACCCCTTCGCGTACCGCTTTGCCCGTGATCAGAATCGGCACATATTCGCGGGTGTGATCGGTGCCGGGAGCGGTCGGATCGTTGCCGTGATCGGCGGTTATGATGAGAATGTCGTCATCGGCTAATGTATCCATAATTTCGGGCAAGCGTTGATCGAAGGCGGCCAAGCAATCTGCGTACCCTTGCGGGTTGTTCCGATGCCCGAATTTAGCATCAAAGTCAACCAGATTGGTGAAGATAATCCCTTTCTCCTGTTGCTCGCGCATGGCGATGAGCGTTTTGTCCACGCCATCCATATTATTCTTTGTCGAGATGAACCCTGTAATGCCCTGTTTGGCAAAAATATCATTGATCTTGCCGACTGCGTACACCATTAATCCGGCCTCTTTTAGGGAGTCGAGAAGGGTTGACTCTGGCGGCAAGACGGAGTAGTCGTGCCGATTGGGTGTGCGCTCAAAATGGGCGGGCGTGCCTGTAAACGGCCGTGCGATCACCCGTCCAACCTCATGCTTGCCACGCAATATCTCCCGTGCCGTCCCGCATATCCGATAAAGCTCGTCAAGCGGGATGACATCCTCATGGGCGGCAATCTGGAAAACACTATCACCCGATGTATAGACGATGGGTCTGCCCGTCCGCATATGCTCTTCGCCCAATTTATCGAGGATGACCGTGCCTGATGAGGGGTAATTTCCCAACCATCCCCGCCCGATTTCTGCTTCAAACCGATCCATCACATCGGCGGGAAAGCCGTCGGGGTAAAGAGGAAACGGCTTGTCCAATCGAATTCCCATCAGTTCCCAATGCCCTGTGGATGTGTCTTTGCCGGCCGACAGTTCGGCCATTTTGCCATAACAGGCGGTCGGTTGGCGCTGGGGGATAAGCCCTTCTAAGATGGCGATATTTGCTAATCCCATTTTTTCCATCTGCGGTAGTTGCAGCCCGTTGACGGTTCGGGCGATATTGCCGAGCGTGTTGCTGCCGACATCACCAAATGCGGCGGCATCGGGTGCTTCGCCGATGCCCACGCTGTCGAGTACGATTACGATAAAACGATTGATACGCATTTATAGGCTCCTGATAGGGTGCAGATTTTCAGGATTGTCGGGACGAAGGCAGGTTTCTTCTATTTTATATGCGCTTACCCTGACAATTTGCATTATCTGCAAACGGTTTTTCAAGTTGACGGCAAGGGCGGCGGTGTAGCCGACGGCCGTTTTCACATCATACATCTGCCACTCGTCAGCATCGGCTGAACGGTGACGGGTTTGCAAAAGCTGCGGCTCTTTGCCCGCCCGATATTCTACATCAAAGCTGTCAAGCGCAGTCGTCAAGCCTGTACCGATCCCTTTGAGATACGCCTCTTTGCCTGTCCAACAACGATAAAAAGCGGCTGGCTGTTCGGCGATGGAAAGCTGTTGAAAAACGGCCGTTTCCCATGCCGAAAAATACCGTTGCGCGATCATCCCTAATTCACGATTTGGGTTTTCTTGTTCGATGTCAATGCCGACGGCCGTTTTTGCCGCCGCGATCATCACAAAATCGCCCGAATGGGCAACATTAAAGTGCAGATTATTAGATGGGGACAGGGATGGTTTTCCGTGCGCGTTGGTTACGAATCGGAGCAATTGAGGGGGGATGGACAAGTAGCGGCTTAACAATAAACGGAGGCAGGCTCGGCTGATAACGGCCGTTTTACGTGACGGCTCAAAGCGAAAGCGGGCAGCTTTTTCCCGTTCAGCCTCACTCAATATCCCCTGCATCTCTTGCAATCGGAATAATGACACGTCACGCTGGTCAATCCTCCACAAATGAACAGCATCTACAGGCAAATGGATGCGGGGATCTGCCACTGGCTACGTACTCCCCGCCATCTTCATAATCGTTTGGCCTGTGTGGGCAAAGGCGAGTTCGGGCAGATCGTCTGGCGCAAAAAAACGGGCATCAAGGGCATCATCCCCCGCCTGCAATTCGCCGCCGATCAGACGTGCTTCATACAAAATGAAGATGGACGCGGACCCTCTGCTGTCAGGGTTGAAAAAGAGATCGATCAGCCCCACAATTTCAACCTGCAAATTCGTCTCTTCATATAATTCACGCACGGCAGTTACCCTTGGATCCTCTCCCCTATCCAAAAAACCGGCGGGAACACTCCACTTCCCCCGCTGCGGCGGCACCCCCCGCTGAATGAGCAGTACCTTTCCCTCATGCCGTAAAAAAACGCCCACCCCCACTTTCGGATCGGTAAAATAGACAAATCCACAAACAGGACAGGCGCGGCGCATTTTGTCACTAACGACACGGCTACCCATCTCTGCCCCGCAATGGGAGCAAAATTTAATTTCAAGGGGGGCGGAAGAAGGCATTGGGGGGTACGCAGCGGCGGGGTTGCAAACTTACACGCTATTCGCTTGCTCGCTCCTCATTCATCTCTTCAAACTCTTTATTTGTCCAAAAGTTTTCTGGAGCGGTCAACTTATCAATGTAGAGTTCACCATTTAGATGATCGATTTCATGTTGGAAAATGCGTGCAGTCCAGCCCGTCAATCGTATTTTGATCTTTTTGCCCTGCCCGTCTTGGGCACGGACTCGAATCGCATCCGACCGTTCCACCTCGCCGACATAGCCGGGAATAGAGAGGCAGCCCTCAATGCCGTCAACAGTCTCTTGCGAACGCCACGTAATTTTAGGGTTCACTACCACAAATAATTGGCGCGAATCGGGAATTTCGTTCCCTTCCTCATCCACATCAGGCATTCCTTCAATCACGGTCAGGCTGATCAATTTGCCAATTTGCGGAGCGGCCAACCCAACACCATTCGCCTCACGCATCGTATCAATCATATTAGCAATCAATGTCTGCAATTCATCATCAAACGTGGTAACAGGGTGCGTTTTCTGACGCAAAATGTCGGCGGGTAATGTTACAATATCTAAAATACTCATCATAGTTGCGGATCTGCCAAGTGACGGGGCTGCAAGGTTCAAAAACAGCCAGCATCACTGAAATTAGTATGCTTAGTAATGGGACTTAAATAACTTACCCATTTAACTTTGGAGTTTACCCTCACCCCAACCCTCTCCCAAAGGGAGAGGGAGCAAGTTCCCTCCCCCTTCGGGGGAGGTTTAGGGTGGGGGACGACAAAACTCAAATATCGGTAAAACGGGTA
>WFSA01000074.1 GCA_015486215.1 Anaerolineae bacterium
ATTTTACACGAGTATCATTAGGAAAATTTGTCAACTCTCCCCAGAATACTGAGAAGATACCTGTGTTTCAAATAAGTTGAACCAAAGTGACAGTCACGGGGGCAAACGGACTTGGCTTATTCGAAGTTATGCGCCCCGTGACTGTCACTTCTACTGAGATGAAACACACCCAAATGATATAGGGGGATTGGTTCAATCTTTTCTGGACAACTCTTGAGCAACCCAATGAGATCGCCCTTACAATGACCTCCTGCAAGAGTGACTTAGGAATGAGGATTAAATAAAACCAGAAACTTCCATCTGTCATTTCCCTATCTTCATGAGGGCAGGCTCTGCAAAGACAGGAATTCACAGTCTGGGAAATCATGGATTCCCGCCTAAAAGAGTTTACCCTCACGAAGGTGGGGACGGAATGACAACTTTGGTAGTTAAATAAATTCTCGTTCCTTAGCGCATCGTTGATGCGGCATCAAGAAACTCTGTCCGCTATTTACCGAATCGATCTTCGCTGCGGGCGCGGAAGAGCAGGCGGATTGGCGTGCCTGCGAGATCGAAGTTTTCTCTTAGCTGGTTTTCTAAATATCGTTTGTAGCTAAAATGGACAAATTTTGGTTTGTTCACAAAGAAGATGAAAGTCGGCGGCGCGGTAGACGCTTGGGTGGCGTAAAAGAACTTCACCCGCTTACCACCGCCGCCTGATGGCGGATTTTTTGCCACCGTGTCACGCATGAATTTGTTTAGAGCGGCCGTTTTTATCCGCCGATGACGTGCCTCGTTTGCTTTTAACACTAGCGAAAAGATTTTCTGTGTCCGCTGTCCCGTCTTGGCCGAGATGAACATGATGGGCGCAAAGGGCAGGAAGTTTAACTCCTGACGCAACGCCTCCTCATGATCGTAAATGGTAAAGCCGTCCTTTTCCACCGCGTCCCATTTGTTTACCAAAATGACGACGGCGGGCATATCCTCCAGCAGCATGCCGGCGATATGGGCATCTTGCGCCGTCACCCCTTCGGATGCTTCCAGCAGCAGCAAGGCGACATCAGCCCGTTGCAACGCTTTAAGCGCACGCAAGACGCTGTATTTTTCTACGCCGCGCTCGATTTTGCCCCGTTTGCGGATTCCAGCGGTGTCAATGATGGTGAATGGTTGATCGCCCCACATCAATTTGGTGTCGGTGGCATCGCGCGTCGTTCCGGCGATGGGGCTGACAATCGCCCGCTCTTCGCCGACAAGTTTGTTTAGCAAGGTGGATTTGCCCGTGTTGGGGCGGCCAATCAAGGCGATGTTGATATTGTTCTCGTCTTCGTCTTCGGCGGGAAATTCGGGGATAACGGCCGTTACCGCATCTAATAAGTCACCGCTGCCCGCCCCGTGCAAAGCCGAAATGGGGAACACTTCCCCCAGAGCCAGCTCGTAAAATTCATATGCATCATCCCATAGTTTGCTCGATTCCAACTTATTGGCGGCGATGATGATCGGCTTCTTGGAGCGGCGCAAAATGTCGGCGATCTCTTTGTCGGCACTGGTAATGCCGGCACGGCCGTCTACCACATGGATAATAACATCCGCATCTTGAATGGCGATGGTTGCTTGCTGACGGATGAGCGGCATAAAACGGGATGAATCTTCAGATAGGGGAACGGTGTTCCATCCCTCCACCAACTCGATACCGCCCGTGTCAACCAGCATAAACGGGATGCCGTTCCATTCAGAATCGGCATAGAGGCGGTCACGGGTCGTACCCGCAATATCAGAAACGACGGCTATACGGCGGCCGACAATACGATTAAATAAGGTGGACTTGCCAACATTGGGGCGGCCAACGAGGGCGACTAATGCTTTTTCGCTCATAATTTTAAGAGATGGAGGGGAGAGATGGCGACAAGAAGATCATGTACGGTTGCAAATAGCGCAAAATACGCTTGTCCATGTAAATCACGCTCCATATACGGCACGGTTGCGGCGGTTTCTGTGATGGGAATTGTTTCCGTCATTTCAACCGTGTTTGTAATTTCAATAGTAATAATAGGAAAATCTATAGAGCGCAATTCTAAGCCGCGATCTGGATAATCAATAATAGGTTCAAGGTTGTACGTGCCTGCTTCTAGCTCGAAGAGATCAATCGTGGCGTGAATTTCTTCAGGAAGGAGGGTGTTTAATACTGGTAACGGGCCAAATAAAACGATGTGAATCGCTTCTGGATCGGCAACGGCCGTTAATCCTTCACCCACCCCTTGTAATTCAATTTGCGGGCGATACGTTTCCGTGCTCATAAACGGCTCGACGTTCACTTCTACAAAAATTTCTGGCGTTGACTCAGCCAATGTTACGCTATCTGGCAAAATAAGCGAGACGGGATACGTTGTCGGCTCGGTCAATCCTGTAATATCTACCGGTTCGGTCGTGATGCTGGTGATTTTGCTCAAATCACGGGCAAGTCCTTTGAGTAGCACGGTGGCTGGATCGGCGGCAACGCCCAATAGGCGATACCCTTCGGCTATGTCGCCCACAATGTCAACGACAATTACTTTTTCGGCGTAACCATCGGCGGCGGTGACGGGAATGGTGACATCGACTAAATCGGTGCTGATATCAAGACCGCTGATGCTGACGGGATCGTTATATTCGTCGTGGAAAATTGGTTCGATAGTGTAAACGGCCGTTTCACGTACATTCAACAAAAAAATCGTCGCCATCGCCGCTTCGATAGCCTCAACCTGTCCCGCCGGCCCCGTCACCAAAACAGAGTCTGGTTCGATGAGCGGTTCGCCCATCTCATGCCCCAGCGCAATTTGACCGCGTATATCCAATATGACGGGAATTTCGCGGCTGATCTGCTCTTCGATAAAAACATCTACCGCTTCTGTCGATTTTGACAAAATAGATATGCCGTTGATGGTAGAACGGACTTGAATGGGAACGGCCGTCTCTTCGCCAAGAGGCACGTCGTTCAAATCGGCCACCGCTAAAAAATCATCGGAACTGATACCAGTCACCACCGACGACACCCCTTGAAACCAAACTTGTATCGTTTGTGAATGTGACGGCCGTACCAGCCGCGTATGCTCTGGCTGATTAACAAATTGCACTGGAATCGGCAAAAATTCTGCTCGAATCGGGTCTTCTGTCTGCACCGCGTGGACCCAAATAAAAACGGCCGCAGAAAAGGAGATAAGTAGAAGTATAAAACTGGACGTTAACGAACGGAACGCTTTTCTCATGCTGTTTCGCTCCCCCTGCCCTGCATATAAGTTGTCAGCAGAAGCGTTAATTGTTCAGGCTCTTGTTGGCGCATAATTACGCCGTCATGTACCAACGAAATATGCCCCGTCTCTTCTGAAACGATGAGTACGATGGCATCGCTCACATCGGTGATCCCTAAGGCGGCACGATGGCGCAACCCCAATTGCCGATCTTTTAGATAGCTGGCAGTCAACGGCATGACGCAGCCTGCCGCTGCCACTTTTTGCTCACGAATGATGACAGCCCCATCATGCAGTTCGGTCGTTTTGTTAAAAATAGTTTGCAATAGTTCGGCCGATGGCTCAGCTTCTAATAAAATGCCGCTGTCAACATACTCTTGTAACCCCGTATCTCGTTCAAAAACGATGAGTGCGCCATGCCGCCGCCGCGAAAGAACGCTGCTCGCCTGCACAGAGGCGATGATTGATGCGTCTTCACTCCGCCGCCGCCACAAGCGTTTGAGCGAACCTGTCTGGCCGCCTAATTTTTCTAAGGCACGGCGCAGCTCTGGTTGAAAAAGAACCGGGATGGAGAAGAGCAGCACTGGTGAAATCTGATTGAAGAACCATGACGAAGCGGGCAGATCAACAACAGCGGCTAATATGGTGGCGATAAAAGCGAAGGCAAAAAAGCCGCGCAACATCTGTATCGCGCGGGTCCCGCGCACCATCCACAATGAACCAAAAATAACGGCCGTCACCAGTGCTATATCAACAACGGCCGTCCAATCCAAACGATTGATATAGCTTATAAAAATATCCACAATTTTACAATACAGTTAAGGGTGCACGTATGCACGTTGCAAGTATGCAGGTTGCACACTTACAACCTTGTTCCTACCCATTCAATCCCGCTAACAGCTGTTCGTAACTCTCCGCATTAGGGGGGTCTAAACTTAAAATTTTCTTGATCGTGCGTGCTGCGCCGCTCTCATTGCCCTCTTCCAACTGCGCTTCGCCCAATATATCTAATAATTTTAACGCATCTGCTTTACGCCCTTGTTGCAAATACAATTTATACAAGCGTTCAGCGAGATTTGCGTCCGCAGGCTGCCGTTTTGCCATATCTTCCAATATGCCCAGCACTTTATTACTGCGCCCAGAACGCACCAACTGTTTCATATATTTATCTAGCTCGCGCACAGCGTTTATCTTTTGCCCGGTGCGATAGTAGAGGCTGACTAATGTGATGGCGATCCATTCATCTTTGGCATCTAATTGACGTAATTCCTTATAGCCAATCAACGCCCGTTTCCACTCAAACCGCTCCATATCAATATCAGCAATCGCTTGCACAATACGCGCTTTCCACGCCGTTTCATCGGTTGCACGCGGCACTAATTTTAACGCTTTTTTATACGTTTCCCGTGCTTTAGGGATTTGTGCCATCTGATAATAGGAGTCACCGATCACCATATAATGCTCAAGGGAACGGTCAATCTGTCCACGCCCTTTCAACATTTCGATCAGGCGCAAGCGGGTTTTTACATCCAGCGGCATAATGTCTAGCACGCGCTCAAAGGTGAGAATCGCGCCGTTGATGTCATCACGAACGATGAATGTGTTGGCAACGGCCGTAAATTTTTGTGCCGCCGCCTCCGAGCGTCCCTGTTTGCCCAATATCTCGCCCAATTGGATATGAGCCGGCAGATAATTGGGAGACATTTGGATAGCGTGAAACGTTTCATCAATGGCGGTACTGAGCATACCGCGCCGCGTATATTCCTGACTCAAATATAACGCTTCCAACACATGATTAGAG
Organism: Anaerolineae bacterium; assembly: GCA_015486215.1. Taxonomy (GTDB): domain Bacteria; phylum Chloroflexota; class Anaerolineae; order Promineifilales; family Promineifilaceae; genus S016-13. The sequence goes on from WFSA01000074.1 coordinate 5,005, forward strand.
CCAGAGGTCAACACATCGCCCAAAATCATCACACCCGCATCAGAAATAGTGTCTAAACGGGTACGCGCCTGTTTTGCCTTATCTTTCCAGCCTCGCTTGCTCAAAAAGTCCACCAAAGCGTTGGCAAAACTGCCCGCCTGTTCCCGTTTTCCGCCAGAGACAAGACTGTCGGCCAGATTTTCATACAGTTCAATGAGGCGGTCGGCTTGCCCATGTTGGACGGTGGCTAAATCCACGATTTTTAACACTTCGATGAAATTTTCGACCGCTTTCTCGCTGCGCCCGCGTGCGCGATACGATTCGCCCAGAGCGTAACAACTTGCCAAACGAAAATCGTGACTTTGTGCAGATAATTCTAACTGCTCAATCGCTTCTTCAAAACGGAGTTTATCTTGGTAAAGTATGCCTAGATTAAAGTGAATGGCGAGGCTGTTCGCGCCGTCGCGCATCGCGGTCTCATAATTAGCAATCGCTTCTTCGATCATGCCGCGCTGTTGATAATCTAGTGCCTTGCTGATGAGGGCATCCATTTGCAGTTGCGCCATCGTCGTATCGCTCGTTTCGTCATCAGAAAAGAGGCTGCCTGCGAGTTCAGACATCGCAAGGCGGCGGGCATCACGGACGGGAGCGGCCGTTTCTTCCTCTTTCCCCTTTCCACTAATACGATCCAACAGCCCTTTCGACAATCCTTGCTCGCCATCAGCCAGCGATGAGCTTTCTATCAATGGTTGGCCTTGTTTGATTTTTTCAATCGCGGTCAATATCCTGCGATCTCGCGGCCCCAATTGCAATGCTAATTGACACGCCTTTAATGCTTTATCATCTTGTCCCTGCGCCTGCAAAATACGGGCAATTTCTAAATATGCTTTGATGGCTGGATGCACATCTTTTTGACGGCGGTAAATGGTTGCCAGACGTTGATATGCGCGTAATAAATTGCAATCCAGATCGACTGCGTGCCGCCAATTTTTCATCGCCTCTTTCAAATTACGGCGGCCTAGCTCCATCTCGCCAATCGCCATATATGTTTTGCCAGCCTCTTTTCCGCGTTCTAATTTATCTTGCATGGCGGCAACTTTTCGCAAATAGATGATGTTACCGCGTGAGTAACGGGCAGCGAGTTTATAATTTGCAAGTGCATCTTCAAACTGTTGCAGCTCTTGATATGCCATCCCTAATCCAGCGTAGGGGGCTGGCTCTTTGGGACTCTCTTGTACGGCAAGATCAAACGATTCGATCGCTTCTTTCCACTGTTGATCCCAGCTATGTGAATGGCCTTTGTTTAGGGCTTCTTCATAACGAGCATTATTTGTTGCCATAAAAACCTCTAAAGAATAAAGCTAGATAAGTGATGATTGACAATTGAGAATTGACAATGGGGAGCTAACGGTATGATGGGAAAAATACATGGTAGGTTTTTCTTCTTTTGTATCTTCTCAGTATTCTGGGGAGACGTGACAAATTTTCCTAATGATACTCGTGTAAAATAAAGTGCTGACGAAATTTGTCAAGTCTTATCCTAAATGAGTATACCACAGCAGAAAATAAGCGGGAATAAGAGCTATATTAAAAACGGTGTGAATTTGGAATTTAACAGTGCGATTTGGAGATTGCAATCGCCCTGATATTAAAAATATCATCCCAGCGATGAGGTAAAAAATTATTCTATATGCGTTCCAACGCTGTTGACGGGCAGAATCCAAGAGCGGCTGGTAAGATTTTCTGTGGCAAAAACGGCCGTTACCGCCGCCGCGATCTCTTCATGTTTATCGGGGGCAAAGGCGATGAGACTGGGGCCGGCTCCACTGATGGCAACCCCGCGTGCGCCCGCCGATCTGGCCGCTGCAAATGCCGCTTTCATGCCCGGAATAAGCGGCATTCGGTATTGATGATGCACTTTATCTTGCATGGCAATGGCGAGTTTATCGTAATCGGCCGTTTGCAGCGCACGAATTAGCAACGGGGTACGGGAGGCGTTGAAAATTGCGTCGGCAAGGAGGACGGATGAGGGCATGGCGGCACGCGCTTCTGTGGTTAGGAGATGGAATGCGGGCAGGATGACAACGGCCGTTAACGATGGCAACGCTATCTGCTCAATGTACAACTCCCCATCATCTATCACCCCCAAAACGAGATTGCCGTACAGCGCAGGGGCGACATTATCGGGATGTCCCTCTTCACCGACCGCGAATTGGAGAATTTCGGCATCGGTGAATGGATTGCCGAGCAAGACGTTCGCGCCCAGCATTCCCGCCAGTACGGCGGTGGAACTGCTGCCTAATCCACTGCCGACAGGGATACGGTTTGTTTGGTTGATTTGCAGGGGAAACGGCCGTTTGCCCGCCTTTTCAAAAATCGCCGCAGCCGATTGATACACCAGATTACGTCCATCCGTCGCCACTTTATGAGCATCTACACCTTGCACGCTGATAGAAAGCAATTCTTTATCCGATATGGGCACGGTGAATCTAAATGTATTATACAATTCTAAAGCCATTCCTAAACAATCAAATCCCGGCCCCAAATTAGCCGTCGTCGCGGGCACAGAGACGGTTACCGTCTGTCTTTTTCTCATAAAATGCTCCATTAAATTACCAAATTTCAGAGTACGCCAACAGCTTGTTAGAGCGAAAACAATTCTCTCGCTCTATCTTTCACTATCCGTTAAAATCAGCTCATTATGATCCCTAAAATTGTAACTTTATCCCAGATTCCTGCCGTTGCCGAACAACGCATTGCGCTGCGCGTAACGCCCCCAGCCGAACGGGCTATTCGTCACGGACACCCATGGCTGTTTGCTGATTCTATCACCAGCCAAAGCAGTGAGGGCAATGCGGGTGATTTAGCTGTCGTTTTTAACCGTAAGGGCAAATTTATGGCGATTGGGTTATACGATCCTAATTCTGCCATTCGTGTACGCATTTTACATCAGGGCAAACCAGCTATAATTGATAAATCATGGTTTCAGAGAAAAATTTCAGCCGCCATACGGCAGCGTCGCTCTTTGGAAAAAACAGAGACGGATGGATGCCGGTTGGTGCATGGTGAAAATGACGGCTTGCCTGGTTTGATTATTGATCGTTATGCCAATATCTATGTGCTGAAATTATATACGGCCGCTTGGATTCCACATTTACGCACTGTTTTGTCCGCTTTTCAAGCCGTCGTGCCAAAATCGAAAGTCGTGCCGCAACGTATCGTATTGCGATTAAACCGTTTGGTGCAAAATCAAGAGGAATTATTATTCACTTTGGAAGATGGCTCCTTATTGGCTGGGCCTATATTCGACGGTAACTCCGCTTTCTTAGAAAATGGTCTCAAATTTAAAGCGCATGTGCTGCAAGGGCAGAAAACGGGCTTCTTCCTTGATCAACGTGATAATCGGGCGATGGTGGAGGAGTTGGCAAACGGCCGTTCTGTTCTCAATCTCTTCGCATATACGGGCGGATTTTCTCTATACGCGGCACGGGGCGGGGCGACGGATGTCGTCAGCGTGGATAGCAGCAAAGCGGCATTAGATACGGCCGTTCACCATTTTGAGATCAACGATACCCATCCCGCCATCGCGGCGTGCAATCATTACATAATCGCCGAAGATGTATTTGATCTATTACGCCGTATGAAACAGCAAGGGCAGCTATTTGATATGGTTATCATCGATCCGCCTTCATTTGCCAAGCAAAAATCAGAACGGGAAGCGGCCATGGCGGCGTATCGGCGATTGAATAAGATGGGATTGGCTGTCTTACGCAAAGGGGGAGTGCTGGTGACAGCTTCTTGCTCCTCACGTATTTTGGCTGATGAATTTTTTGGATTGGTACATGAAACGGTGCGGGAAAACGGCCGTACACTCCAAGAGATCGGCCGTACCGCCCACGCGATCGATCACCCCATCGGTTTTCCTGAAGGGGCGTATCTTAAATGCCTTTTTGCAACGGTGTATTAATTTTCAGATTGATGAACGGCCGTTTTTCTGCTTAACGGCCGTTTTCCCCCCTCTTTTTACCCGCCATACCCCATCCACTCACCATAATTGTAAAATAACACACCCCTATATTGCCAGCTAATTTATAGCTGACATATAGAAACCCGTCTATGATTCGTCATCTATTATTGAAACAACTGACCATTAAAAAGGCACTACTTATGAACTATAAAAAACCACTCATCATCGCATTAATTTTTTCATTCGTGTTAGCATCATTGAGTATGACATTCGTCTACGCCCAATCAGGATCATCGGAAGATGAGGAAAATGAAGAAGTAGTCGAACAACCTATACAACCCCGTTTAAGCAGCACCCCTGATACCTTCGGTTATGTGTATGCCGATTCAAATGAACCTGGCTGCAACACAACATTCACGGACATCAGCAGAACAGGAACCTCATTAGACTTAACTATTAATGGGGAAAAAAATATAATAACCCCCTTTCCAGTTAGATTATACGGCGTAACCACAACAACGATGCGTATTGGCAATAATGGTGGGTTGATTATAGGCGCAACTTCTGGCGATGTCTGGGCTGCCAATAGCACGCTTCCAACAACAAGCCATGGATTCGCCAATGGAGCAGGTGTTATGCCATTTTGGGATAGTATTAATGTATCATCCAGTGGCGATGTTTACATTGATACCACTGGAGTTGCACCACACCGTCGATTTATTGTGCAATGGCACAACCTACCACATTCGAATGTTGAATCTGGTGCCGCAACTTTTCAAGTTGTTTTCTATGAAAACTCACTCAACATTGATTTTGTTTATGACGATGTTTACTTTGGCAATAATCAATATGATTATGGTGACAGCGCAACAATTGGGATCAATCAGAATGGCAGCAATGCGCTGCAATACTCCTACAGCACCGCTTCAATTCTCACTGGTGCAAATCCAGTATCCGCCATCTGTTTTAGCACAC